>CAMNAY010000181.1 GCA_946531975.1 uncultured Ruminococcus sp.
GGGCTCAGCTTGCCTTGTTGAGCAGTCTCATGAGCTGAGACTTCTTTCTTGCAGCGTTGTTCTTGTGCAGGATGCCCTTTGCGCAAGCCTGATCGACACGCTTGATCGCATAGCGGATCACAGCGGTACGGTCAGTGCCGCCGATATATGCCTTCTTGATCGCGGTCTTCAGCGCGGAGCGGGTTGCCTTGTTGCGGGCAGCACGCAGCTTGTTGGTCTTATCTCTCTTTTCAGGTGTCGGGCGCTTCTTCGGTGCGCTGTTCTTTGCAGTTGCCATTTTTGGTACTCCTTTTCTTGTCTGCGCAAATATGCAGAGTTTCAGAATAATTCCGGAAAAGCGGCATACAGTAAATACAGGGCAATTATGGCGGGACTGCCCTGCCAGCGCGGGTGGGGACCGCATACTTGTTACATGCTGCCAAACCAACTATTATTATACCAGAGGGAAAACAAAATTGCAATAGGGCAAAATGGGGAATTTTGCTGTGTATTCCAGATTTCATTCGGCAAAATGCAC
The DNA here is from genome assembly GCA_946531975.1 of uncultured Ruminococcus sp. Lineage (GTDB taxonomy): Bacteria > Bacillota > Clostridia > Oscillospirales > Ruminococcaceae > Firm-04. The sequence goes on from CAMNAY010000181.1 coordinate 518, forward strand.
AACTGCTGCCGCAGAGGGGGATTTTCATGACAAACCGCACGGATCTGGCACTTGAGCGTGCCGCCGGTTTTTCCGGTCAGAGCGGCATTCATCTGCATACCCGCGGACATGCCTTCCGCACCACGGAGATCGTCATTGACAGCGATGAGGACGGCAGAGTGATCGGCAGGGGCAAGGGGCGGTATCTGACGCTGGAGCTGACCCGCCTCACGCATACGGCACCGCTGCTGGAGGAGCAGGTCACCGAGCTGGCAGATGAGCTGCGGGGATTTCTGCCGGAGGGTGCAGTGCTGGTCGCCGGGCTGGGAAATGCCGACATTACACCGGATGCACTCGGACCGCAGACCGCCGCGCATATCCTCGCGACAAGGCATCTGCGGAGAGAACTCGCTGAAAATGATCCGGATACGTCATTTTTGCGCGGACTGCGTCCGGTGAGTGTGCTGGCGAACGGCGTACTGGGGCAGTCCGGCATTGAGACCGCAGAACTGATCTCCGCGCTGCGTACAACCGTTGCGCCGGCATGTGTGATTGCGGTCGATGCACTCGCCTGCTCCGAGCTGAGCCGGCTTGGAACGACCGTGCAGATCTCGGATGCGGGCATTGCGCCGGGAAGCGGTGTCCAGAACCGCCGTGCCGAACTCAGTGCGCGGACACTCGGCATACCGGTCATTGCGGTCGGTGTCCCGACGGTCGTCGATCTGCACACCGCAGCGGCAAAAGCAGGCGGCGACCTCCGTGCGCTGCCGAACCTCATGGTCACGCCGCGCGATATTGACAAGCTGCTGAGCCATGCAGTCCGGCTGCTTGCCTGCGCGCTGAATCTCGCGCTGCATCCGCAGCTGACGCTTGCCGATGCCGAAGCGCTGTGAAACCGGAAGGTGATCTATGCTGACGAGCTTTTTGCGGGTGCTGATCCTGTACCCGATTGTGATTTTCGGCGTCCGGCTTATGGGCAAGCGGCAGATCGGAGAGCTTCAGCCCGCAGAGCTGGTCGTGACGATTCTTGTTTCCAACATTGCGACGCTTCCGCTGGAGGATCAGAATCTGCCGCTGCTGATGGGTGTTGTTCCGATGCTGATGCTGATCGGATCAGAAGTCGTTTTGTCATGGGGCGTTCTGCACTGTCGGCGGCTGCGGCATTTGCTTGCCGGCGCGCCGCAGGTTATCATTCGCGACGGCATCATCGACCAGAAAAAGCTCACAGAACTGCGCTTTTCGCTCGATGATCTGATGACGGCGCTGCGTGCGCTGGGTATTTTTGATGTGACACAGGTTCAGTTTGCAGTTGTTGAGACAAACGGGCAGGTTTCGGCATATCAGAAGGCGGAGCAGCGCACAGTGACCTGCGGCGATCTGCATCTGCACCCGTCTGCGGATGTGCCGCCTGAGGTGCTGATTGCTGACGGCTGCATCAGCAGGGACGGGATGCGCGCTGTGCAGTGTACCGACCGGCAGCTTCAGGAGATCCTCCGGAAGAACGGTCTGACACAGGCGCAGGTGTTTTTGCTGACAGCGGACCGCTGCGGCGTTCGCTGTCTGATCAGAAAGGAGCGTGCTTCATGAACGGTCTGTTCAAAAGCACCCGCGTGTTTATTGCAGAGATGCTGCTTGCGGGAATCACACTGCTTTCGGTCTGGTCTGCATTTGCCGTCCGGCGAAGCTGTGACCGGCTGCTCGCTTGCACCGATGCTGCGCTTGCATCGCCGGCAGAGCAGCTTTGTGCGCTCCGGGAATGCTGGAAGGCAGAGAGCAGACTGCTGCATTATTTTGTTCCGAATCAGCCGCTGACGGATCTGAATAAGGCGATTCTGCGGCTTGATGCACTCAGTCAGTCGCAGAGCGATGAACTGCATGCGGAGCTGTATGCAGTCCGCGCAGATCTGCTCTGGATCCGTGAACATGAAATGACTGTTTTCTGATCCCGAGGGCAGTGCCCGCCGCGCAGGCTGTGAAGCCCCTTGGGTGATGCGAGACTGTGCCGCCTTTAGCAATACGCCCGCGGTGGCTCCCCGCATGGTCTTGCTTTTTCTGCGGAATTATGGTATACTGTATCTGTATCGCTATATTCCGCAGAAAAGGAGAACTGTTATGCAACTAGATGCCAAAACACTGGATACGCTGGCTTGGCTTTCCAGACTGGACATTCCGGCTGACGAAGAAGAAGCACTTTCAGCAAGCATTGCCGATATGCTGACCTTCTTCCAGCAGCTTTCCGCACTCGATACCGAGGGCGTCCCCCCTACCGCACACATCGCACCGCTGGAGAATGTACTGCGCGAAGACGAACCCTTCTCCGAGCGCCTGGACCGTGACCTTCTGCTCTCCGGTACGGAGTCCGAAGACGGTCTGATTACCCTGCCGAAGGTCATCGGCTGAAAGGAGTGCGGAGATGAAATACAGCGAAATGGATATCGCGGCGCTTTCCGCGCTGCTGCAAAAGCGGGAGGTCTCCGCGAGAGAGCTTGCGGATGATGCACTGAAGACAATCGCCGAAACAGACGGCACCGTCGGCGCATACCTCACCGTCGCACAGGAGGAAGCATTCCGTCAGGCGGATCTCGCAGATGAGATGCTGAAGAACGGCACTGCCGGTGCGCTCACGGGCATCCCCTTTGCCATGAAGGACAACATCTGCACAAAGGGTGTCCGCACGACCTGTGCCTCGAAAATGCTTGAAAACTGGCTGCCGGTCTATGACGCCTGCGTCACGGAGCAGCTCAAAAAAGCGGGCGCGGTCATGCTCGGAAAGACCAATATGGACGAATTCGCCATGGGCAGCTCCTCGGAGAATTCCGCGCTTCAGGTGACCAGAAATCCCGCCGCGCCGGATTATGTTCCGGGCGGTTCATCGGGCGGCTCGGCGGCTGCGGTCGCAGCAAATGAATGCGCCTTTGCGATCGGTTCGGACACCGGCGGCTCGATCCGTCAGCCGGCGTCGTTCTGCGGCGTTGTCGGCATGAAGCCGACCTACGGCACAGTCTCGCGCTACGGTCTGGTCGCATATGCATCGAGCTTTGACCAGATCGGCCCGCTGACGAAAACCGTCGCGGACAATGCCAAGGTGCTGGAGGCGATCTCCTGCCACGACCGCCGTGATTCGACCTCACTGCCGGAATTTGACACGAATTATTCGGCACTGATCGGTAAGGATCTCACCGGCATGAAGATCGGTCTGCCGAAGGAATATTTCGGCAAGGGAATTCATGCGGATGTCGCTGCACTGGTGCAGAATGCCGCAAAGCAGCTTGAACAGGCGGGCGCCGTGATTGAGGAATGCTCGCTGCCCGCTGTGGAATATGCACTGCCGGCATATTATGTGCTGTGCTGCGCGGAGGCGTCCTCGAACCTTGCAAGATTCGACGGCATCCGCTACGGCTTCCGTGCAGACGGC
>CAMNAY010000182.1 GCA_946531975.1 uncultured Ruminococcus sp.
AGTGCGCGATATTCGGCGGCGGTGTAGCGGCGGTTCATTCGCTTCAGGACGGCGTCGCTGCCGCTTTGCAGCGAGAGGTGGAACTGCGGACAGAATTTCTCACAGGCGGCGAGCTGCTTCAGCGTCGCAATGTCCATGCGTTCGGGCTCCAGCGAGCCGAGACGGACACGGCAGAAGCCCTCCTCCGCCGCACAGATTTCAACCGCTTCGCCGATTGTCTGACCGGTATCCAGCCCGAAGAAGCCGATGTTGATGCCTGTCAGGACGATTTCGCGGAAGCCCTGCTCCGCCAGTGCGCGGACTTCTTTCCGGAGCCGCTCCGGCGGCATAGAGCGGCATCTGCCGCGTGCAAAGGGGATGATGCAATAGCTGCAAAACTGGTTGCAGCCGTCCTGAATTTTCAGGAATGCTCTTGTGCGGGTGGTATCGGCACAGGGCAGGGGAGAGAAGGCATCGCCGCTCTGATAGGAGGGGATCTGTGTCTGTGCGCTGTCCTGCGGCATCTGCGCATCAATCCAAGCGAGGATATCGCCGCGGTTCTTGGTTCCGATGACAAGATCGGCGTCCTCGAAATCGTCGCTGGGGAATGCCTGCGGCCAGCAGCCGGTCAGCACGAGCTTTGCCTGCGGATTGCGCCGCCGCAGACTGCGCAGGAGCTGCTTTGCCTTGCGGACGCTTTCTGCGGTCACTGCACAGCTGTTGACAAGCAGAATGTCTGCTTCATCTGCGGAATCTGCCGCGGTCAGACCTCTGCGCAGCAGCTCGGAGGCAATGCCGGAGCTTTCGGCGTGGTTGACTTTGCAGCCAAGTGTTTCAATTTTGAATTTCATCGGTTTCTCCTGTCCCTCCTGTTCAAAGTGCACAAATTCAACACCTTTACATTGTGCAGGGCTTACAGTTTATCATTCATGCAAAAAAGAAATGCAAATCGCAATGCAAAAATCGGTCAGGTGTACAAAAAGTACGGTTTTTGCTTGACAAATCGCCTTGACAGTGCTATATTTGTGTCAGGGTGAGTTCATGACAACCCTCCAAAACGATTCAGGTGCGCGGGAGACTCGCATATGTCGGTCTGTGTTCCCCCCCTCTCGTCACAGAGCGCAGCGCAGCAACCCCGTCCACCGCTTGTTTTTTTGACAGCGATGCAGGCTGTCCGGTCTTCGGACTGAAAAAGTGAGGTAATTACGATGGCTGTTATGTCGATCTATCTTCCCGAAATCGCTGATGTTGCTGAATTTGTCAACATCATGTCCCAGTTCCGCTATGAAGCACAGCTTCATGTCGGCAACTATTCCGTCGATGCCAAGTCGATCATGGGCATTTTTACGCTGGATCGGGAACAGCCGCTTCAGCTGGAGCTTCAGACCAATAACGAAGAAGCACTGAGCCAGCTTTCGGAGCGCCTTGGCAGATTTCTCTGCAATCCGGTTCACTGATCCGGCAGAATACTGATTACGATTATTACTTCTCGGGAGGCAAACGCCGCTCCCGGAATCCCCCTTTTTTCATGTTGCTCCCGTTCGGTTCCGAAAGGGAGCAAACAAGCACTTGCGTATCGTTCTTCGCGGAGATGCCGCGGAGAATGATACGATTTTTTTTGCAAAATACAGTATAGCATATTTTTCCGCGAATTGCAAGTGGTACAGAAATGAACAGAGCGCATCCTGCTTCGGATGCGCTCTGATTTTGTTCTGCATCAGGTTAGAGAAGCTCGGTGTCCGGGAGGGCGGGGTGCCGCCGGACATGGCTGAGACTCTCGCAAGGGGCGCTGAGATCGGCGCGGAATTCCCGCGGGGACATGCCCATGACCGACTGAAACGCTTTTGCGAATTTGCTGCCGTTATCATATCCGAAATCGCCGGCGATATCGAGAACGGTACGGCTGCTCTGATGTAACAGCTCTGCGGCAGCGAGCATTTTCTGCGTCCGCAGATAGCTGTACAGCGAGTCGCCGTAGACGATCCGGAACCCGTTTTTCAGGTGGGTAGGGGAGACGCGGAGCTGTTCTGCAAGCACTTCGATCGGAATATGATGCTCCGGATTGCGCGACGCATGCTCGTATGCGGCTGCTGCCAGACGCATCTGCGCACGCGGGCAGCACTTTCCGGCGCTTTCGGGATCCGGTGTCTGTTCTGCAAGCAGTGCCGGAAGCTGTGCCGCTTTCCCCTTCTCGCTGACCGCAGCAAATGCCTGTGTCAGAACAGGGGAGGCGGCATATTGCCTGCACGGTTCCTTTCCCAGTGCGAAACGCAGTGCCGGAAATGCTTCCGGATCGGTGCAGATCAGGATGCCCTGCAGTCCGCCGGTCTGCGTGAAGAATGCACGCTGTTCATTTTGTGCGAGCAGCAGCGTTTCACCTGCTGCGACAATCCGGTACTGTTTCCCGATCAGGCAGGAAGCGCGTCCGGTGATGATATGCAGGATTGTCAGCGGCTTTTTTGCAGGAAGCATCAGTCTGAGCCGGCAGGGCTGCTGCGCGGTGATCCGGCAGACATCCTCGGCAGGTGTCTGATGAAGAACGGTTTGTACGGTTTCCTGCTGTCCCATTGCGGAGAGATCCTCCTTCCAAGTCGTAGTTAGCAAAAGCTAACGTCTATATCAGATTTATTCTATCCTTTTTTTCCTTGTTTGTCAAGTCGATTCCCGTAAAACCGTCATTTTTCGTTGTTTGCTATTCAGAAAGCGCTCCAAACAGACAATTCCTTGTACACTTTTGTTAGCATTAGCTATTCCATGAGAGACATTCTATCATAAACTGAATTCATTTACCCATTGTTTTTTTTATGACGATGTGATATGATCGTGTTACAGACCGGATCTGTATCCGGAAACTGATTTTCGGGGGGATATAATGATGAAAGAGGTTACCAGAAACAGCAGGCGGATTACCGCCGCACTGACTGCGCTGACGGTTGCGCTTACCGGCTTCTCGGCAGCAGGCAGAATGACAGAACGTACCGCTCCGGCTATGCTGACGGCGTCAGCCGCAGAAACCGGCTCGCGCATCCGCGTGGACATCAATAAGAACGACGGGCGAAAGGCGTCCTATTCTAAAAATGCGTATAACTGGCTGCTGGCGGAGGGGGCTTCCGCGACCTATTCGGTCGGAACTGCAACCTTCAGGCTCTCGAACGGCGGCAGCGTCGGCGGAAATGTCACCGGCGCAAACAACAAAAAGCTGCAATTACAGAGCCTTGTGTACCCGCGCATGACCATGGACGGCGCGAAAATCAAGGACGGCGACAACGGCGGCGTGCTGAAATTTGAGATCAGCGGGCTGTCAGACGGACAGCATTCGCTGCAAATGTGGCACTGTAATACCGACGGCTATGCCAACAGCAAGCTGAGCATTTCTGTCAACGGGCAGAAGGTGCTGACCGGCGTGAACTGCCCGACCAATGTCAAAAATGAGGATGACGCGGGTATTTCCTATGTCACCTTCAGCGGCACCGGCGCGACAATTCTGATTTCTCCGGAGGGCGGCGGACGGATGGATGTTGCGTGGCTGAACGGATTTGAGCTGGACGGCGCCGATCCCGTGAACGGCATCTCCCGCATTTCGCCGCAGGATCAGGAGATACATCTCGATGCTTCCGCGGGTCTGTCATGGGCTGCCGGAAAGAACGCGAAATCGCATAATATCTATATCGGTACGGATTACGGCAGCGTGTTCAGTGCGACAACTGCATCGCGGGAGTTCAGGGGCAATCAGACCGGCACGAAATTCGCCCTGGATGACAGCTATTCCTCGGTTCCGACATATTACTGGCGGGTCGATGAGGTGAATGACGGCGGTGTTGTCAAGGGCGCTGTGTATTCGTTCCGCATCAACCGTCTGGCATTCCCGACGGCAGAGGGCTACGGGCGTTATGCCCGCGGCGGCAGGGGCGGCTATGTCTATCATGTCACGA
>CAMNAY010000183.1 GCA_946531975.1 uncultured Ruminococcus sp.
GGAGGGCTGGCGGCTTTGCTGCTATGAGTTTGCGACCGGCAAAGCATATTCGCTCTGTGCGCATCTCCCGGAGGGGCAGAAGACCGCATATTATTCGGTGCCGGTGCAGATGTTCGGCATCGGAGACGATCTCTATCTCTACAGCAGAAGAGGCAATAACAAAGAGACAGGCATGGGGCTTTTCCGCTTTGACCTGAACACGATGGAACTGGAGCAGATCGACCAAGGAGCAAATATCGAAACAGAGCGGGTGGGTGCCGCAAGAGACGCAATCTATTATGTAAATAGGGTTGGCACTCAGTCTGTCGGCATGCGCTATGACTGCAAAACACATGAATGGACAGAGGGCCTTTCTGAAATACGGGAATCGTGGAACGATGCCGCGCAAGCATTTCCGCAGATTCTGCGAGAGGGCAGTTATACGCTCTGGGAGAATGAATCCTTCAATAAGGAAACCTGCCGCCCGGAGCATCTCATTGTGCTGGGCGACACGGAAGGACACGAGCTCGCACGCGCCGATCTGAAGCCGATGGGCGAGATGGAATATTTTACTGTCAGAGACGGGTATCTGTATGTCAGGACATACGGACGGAAAATGATTGTCAGTGAGTCATGGGATGAAAGCGGCTTTTCGCCGGAGCTTTCATGGAATCCCGATGCCGACTTGAATTCCTACCTGCTGCGCGTCAGCCTTTCGGACTTTGCAGCAGGGCGCACAAATCCCATGGAATGGGAGAAGCTGCTGACGATCAGCGATGTGACAGCCAAAGAAACCTATCTGGATTGGGCGCATGAGGACGGGTAAGCCCGGCAGAAGAATTGCAGAAAGGAGATGATCTTTCCGAACAAAAATATTTTTCCCGCATGTGTAACCATTCAGATCTGTTTCCGGTCATACCAGTACAGAGAATTCTCTGCACAGTGCTGCGGCTCCGGAACCGCGCACGCAAACGGAATGGAAGTGATCACAATGAACGACAGGCAGATCCTCGCCCTGCTGCAAAGGCGCGATGAATCGGCGCTCGCGGCACTCACCGCGGCATATCGCCCGATGGGGCTGCGCATTGCACGGAATATCCTGCAATCGGATGAGGACGCAGAGGAGGTCTGGAACGATGCCCTGCTGAATCTCTGGAACGCTGTCCCGCCCGCAGAGCCCGATGATCTCGGCGCCTATCTGCACACGGCCGTCCGGCATCTTGCACTGAAGCGTCTCGAAAAGCGGCAGGCACGAAAGCGCGGCGGCGGCAGAGCGGAGACCTCGCTTGACGCACTCCCCGAACACCGTCATCCCGCATCGGGCGGCAAAACGGTCGAGGAGCTGATGGAGGCGCGGATGCTGGAGGAGGCGGTCAACCGCTTTCTCTCAACGCTCCCCGAGGAGACCCTGACGATCTTTGTGCATCATTACGGAAACCACCGCAGCTTTACGGAAATCGCAAAGGCGTTCGGCATCTCGCGCAGCAAGGTCGCTGTGACGCTCATGCGCGTCCGAAAAAAACTGCGGCAATATCTGAATGAGGAGGGCTGGCTGTGAAAATCACGGAAAAGGATTTTCTGCAAGCTGTCGAGCGTGCAGACCGCCGCTATTTTGATATGGTGACGCGCCGCATCGAACGGCACCGCAGTGAAACGGCTGCCCGGAAAGGACAGTGTCTTATGAAGCAGCGGGAAACCAGAGGGAAAATCGGCAGAATCGGAAAGATCGCGGCCGCAGGGGTGCTCGCGGCGGCAGTGCTCGGCGCGGGCGGCATGGCGGCAATCGTTGCGATGCGCGGCACGCAGGGCGGCAGCATCTTTCAGCGGAACACCGTCGGTGTCAAACTGAAAAATATCACGGAAGGGGTCGATACCCCGGCGCTCCGTCTCACGGAGGGCGGCGATGACGATTTCACCGCGCGGCTCATGCCGGATCAGGATTTTTACATTGCAGACAGTCTGCGCGGCATCAGCGTGAATCCGTATGTCACGGAAACAGAGAACGGCTGGTTCTTCCGCAGGAGGGACAAATATGCCCCGCCGGAAGAACAGACGGAGATCACGGCAGATTATTTCTGCTACAAGGACAAGGCGACCGGTGAGACCGTGCCGCTCTGTGCAAGGGCAAACTGTCTGCACGACGGCAATGAATACTGCGAGGCATCGACAAAAGCCTATGAGACACATCATCTGCTGAGCTGGGACGGCGGGCTTTATACCGTTGCGGAAAAGGGCAGAGGCGCAGACAGCAAGGGCTGCTTTCTGCTCTCCTATGCGCCTGACGGCACCGGAATCGAGGAGCTTGTGCAGTTCACAAGCGACCTGCCGAATGCACAGATCGCGGTGCAGGATTTCTGCATCCACAAAGGGTATCTCTTTGCGGCGCTCTCTGTTGCAGAGCAGGCGGTCACGGAGCAGCCGGATGTCGGCACCGTCACCAAAGCCGTGCGCGGCGGCTGGGCAGTTGTCTGCTATGACTTTGCGGAAAAGCAGGCGTATACGCTGTATCTGAATCTCCCGCCGGAAGGCGAGCATAAGGTATACGGCAGTCCGGAGCAGATCTGGTGCAAAGGCAGTGTGCTCTATGCGCTCGGAACAGGCACACACAGCGGTATTTACCGCATGGATCTCGGCACATTTGCCTGCGAACGGCTCGAGGAAAATGTGCGTCTGGACGCAGGGAACTTCTTTGCGGGTACAGACGGCATTTATTACATGGATGACGCAGGCATTGAACCGGCGTATAAGTTCTGCGATTACGAAACCGGCGAGATCACAAAGGGGATGCGGCAGAAGCTCGGCGATGCGGGCGAGGCGTTCCCGTTTGTGCTGAAGCAGGGGGAGTATACCTTCTGGCAGTGGGCAGATTACGGGGAAGATACGCATGCGCACGGGATCGCGGTCGGTGATGCGGCGGGCAGAACGCTTGCACGCATCGACCTTACATCGCGCGGCAGAATCCTGCGGTATTTTGTCCGTGACGGGTATCTCTGGTTTGTGACGGACGGCTTCGATCTTCTCTACGACACTATCTATGAGGACGGTCTGATCAGGGAAGGCAACTTCAATCCGGACGCGGACGCAAACGCCTGTCTCTGCCGCATTCCGACGGCGGATGTGCTGCGCGGAGATACGGATGCTTCAGACTGCGAGACCGTGCTGACGCTCTCGGAGGTGTCGCTCAAATAAGGAAAGGCAGGTGCATTGTACACGCAGAAATTTTTTCATATCAAGTGTAATATACAGAGCCCGGTTCCGATCTGGTGAAATAGAGACGGTCTCTATCTCATTGAAAGGAAGTGATTGCAACGGAAGACAAGCAGATTCTCGCATTGTTTGCAGCGCGGGACGAAAAGGCGCTCCGAGCCGTATCGAAAAAATACGGCGGCGCCGGCAGAAACATTGCGGCAAATATCCTGCACTCCGAGGAGGACGCGAAAGAGGTCTGGAACGATACGCTCCTGAGCCTCTGGAATGCGATCCCGCCCGCTGAGCCGGAGGACCTTTTTGCCTATCTCTGCACCGTTCTCAGGCGGCACGCATATCAGAAACGCGAGAAACAGCGCGCAAAAAAGCGCGGCGGCGGTCTGCCGGAGCTTTCACTCGACGATGCAGCGGCGCGGCAGCAGCCCGCAAAGGTCTCCGTTGAGCAGATCATGGATGAAGCGCTGATGACAGAGGCGGTCAACCGCTTTCTGTCAACGCTCACACCCGAAGCCCGCACCATCTTCCTGCACCGCTATGTGAACGGGAAGTCGGTCGGGGAGATCGCGGATGCCTTTGCGATCACTTACAGCAAGGCGGCTGTCACGCTGATGCGCACACGCCTTAAGCTGCGAAACTTTCTGAACGGGGAGGGCTTATTGTGAACAAAAAGGAACGCGCCTTTCTGCATGCTTTGCCGCGTGCCGA
>CAMNAY010000184.1 GCA_946531975.1 uncultured Ruminococcus sp.
TGCTTGCATTTTCCATGCCGTCCGTGGTGATGACAAAGAGCGTGTTTGCGGGGACATCCTCCGGTCTCGCGTACTTGTGAATGGTGCGGATGTGATGTACAGCGCCGCCGATAGCGTCGAGCAGTGCGGTAGAGCCGCGGACGGTGTAGTCCTGTGCGGTGAGCGGCTTGATCTGTTCGAGGGGAACGCGGTCGTGCAGCACCTCACTCGCATGGTCAAAGAGAACGGTCGAGACATAGACGGTGTCGCCTGCCTTCTGCTTCTGCTCCGCGATCATGGCATTGAAGCCGCCGATCGTATCGGATTCCAGCCCTGCCATAGAGCCGCTGCGGTCGAGGATGAATACCAGCTCGGTGATGTGATTGTTTGTTTTCATGATGAACCCTCCTTCTGAGATCAAGGCGGCGTGTCCGCCTTCCGTGATTCTATGATACCATATCCGCGGTGCAAAGTGGTCGCCTGAAAAGCGACATCGGCGGAGCGGGGGGGGGCATGCGGTACAGGCAGTGGAGCATAGGATGACAGCAGAGGTGGTGAGGGCAATGCTATCATTTTTATCGGGGATTTTCGGACAGATGACCTTTCTGCTGCTGCATGTCGATCACACGGCAGCATTTCCGCAGCCATTGAGCCGGCAGGAGGAGGAAGCATATCTTCAGCGGCTTGCAGAGGGGGATGAGGAAGCGCGCCAGAAGCTGATTTCGCACAATCTGCGTCTGGTGGCGCATATGACGAAGAAATTCTGCGCACCGGAGCGGGAGCAGGATGAGCTGATTTCGATCGGGACACTGGGTTTGATCAAAGCAGTCTCGACCTTCCGGCAGGAGAAGGGTGCGCGGTTTGCGACTTATGCGAGCCGGTGTATTGAGAATGAGATTCTGATGCATTACCGGGCGAAGAAGAAGACATCGGGAGAGGTGTTTTTTGAGGATCCGCTGGAATATGACAAAGACGGCAACGCGCTGACCTTGCTGGATGTGATGCCGGACGGCAGCAATCTGGAGGATCAGGTGATGCAGAGCATACAGGAGAAGCAGCTGTATCATTTTCTGCAAACGAGACTGAACGGGCGGGAGTGGGAGGTAATTGTGCGGCGTTACGGTTTATACGGGCATTCGGCGCAGACGCAGCGGGAGACGGCGGCAGCGCTTGGCATCAGCCGGTCATATGTTTCGCGGATTGAGAAGCACGCGCTGAAGATTCTGCGTGAAGCCTACGAAACATCGGGCTCCGCTTCAAAATAAGAATGCAATGGACGGCTTAGGGCGCTGCCCTAAGAACCCGCAAGCCTTTGAAAAGGCTTGCGCGAAACTTCAATGATAGTTCTAATCGGGCGTTGAGCGAAACTTTAATTTTGCGCGCATTCAAAAATCCGTCGCATACGACAAACAGAGCCGCCCGATTGCATTCGGGCGGCTCAAAGGGATCAGTGCAGTTTTTCGTATTCATGCTTTTTGGGGCGGTCCATCAGGCTCTGGACGGCTTTGCGGACATCGGCGTCCTCATAGAGCACATGATAGAGCGCCTCGGTAATGGGCATCTCGATGTCATAGCGTTTTGCAAGCCCGTAGGCAGCGTGGCAGCAGTAGTAGCCCTCGACGGTGCCGACCTGCGCGACGGCATCCGCGGCAGGGACACCCTGTCCGATGAGGATTCCGGCACGGCGGTTTCTGGAGTGCATGGAGGTGCAGGTAACGATGAGGTCGCCCAGACCGGTGAGACCGGCGAAGGTATTGGCTCTGGAGCCGAGCGCCTGACCGAGCCGTTCGATCTCATGCAGACCTCTGGTCATGAGCGCCGCCTTGGTATTATCGCCGAAGCCGAGACCGTCCGAGATACCGGCACAGAGCGCGATGACATTTTTGAGGGCGCCGCCGAGCTCACAGCCGGTGACGTCGTCATTGATATAGACACGGAAGGTGCCGGAGGAGAACCACTCCTGCACGAGGTAGGCAGCGGTCGCGCTGGACGAAGCCGCAACGACGCTGGTCGGGATATTTCTTCCGACTTCCTCCGCATGGGAGGGACCGGTCAGCACGACATAGGTGCCCTGCGGCAGCTCCTCGGCAAAGACGGTGCTCATGAGCTTATAGGTATCCTCCTCGATGCCCTTTCCGGCATTGAGGATCACGGTACCGGGCTTGAGGTATTCGGCGACCTTCCGGCAGGTGCTTCGCACATACGCCGAAGGAATCGCAAACAGTACGAGATCGCTGTCCGAAACGACCGAGAGATCGGTTGTCAGGGAAACGCCGTTGGGGATTTTGACGCCCGGCAGCTTTTCCTTCTGTTCACCGTCGCGGCGCATCGCTTCGATCTCCTCCGGGATTGCGCTCCAGATTGTGACGTCATGATTCTGCGTGGTGTAGAGCATCACAGCGAGCGCGGTGCCGAAGCCGCCGCCGAGAACCGTAATTTTAGCCATAAGTTAAGCCTCCTGTAACCTGTCAGTGTGCGGAGCGTGCAAAGCGGCGCTTCGCGGTGCGGATATGCGTGAAATCGCAGAGATGCGGAAGAACGGAGCCCGTGCGGATTCCCTCAGCCCGCCGGCTCCCGTGCTGCTGCATCAGGTGCGTGAGGGGTGGGATGTCAGGGAATTACCGTTTTTTGACGCTGTACTTTCCGAACATAAAGAGGAAGTAACCGATTGCCGTCCCGATGACTGCGGGAATCAGCAGATCGGTGAGAACCGAGAACGAAAATTCCTTTTGCGCGATTGCTTCCGTGCCGATGAAATCAACGCCGATCCAGAGTGCAACGAAGAAAATTGAGAAAAAGACAAAAGCGAGATGTTTTTTGGTATGCATAGTGCAGCGATCCTTTCTGTGACGATTTGAGCGATAAAAGAGTGAAGATATGAGTGTAATTGAGTGTGAGACTGTGCCGTCTGCGGGGGATCAAGCCGCTGATTTTTTCTGACCGATCTTTCGCTCGGTACCGTTTTTGAGCCGTTCGATGTTCTCGTGGTGGCTGTAAATGATCAGAACAGCGGGAATGGTAATCATGACCGCATAGAAGATCGCAGAAAAGAGTCTTGTGCCGCGCTGGAAATACTCCAGCACAAAGGTAGCGGGAATGACCGCAGCGGCAGCGACACAGGAAGCGAGGGAAACATATTTAGAGAGCAGCAGCACAACAGTAAAAATCGTCATCGAAATGAGGAAGGAGAGGGGATTGATGACGAGGAAGACGCTGACGCCGACGAGGACGCCTTTTCCGCCGCGGAAGCCGTGCCAGACGGGGAAGCAGTGCCCGAAGACGACAAAGATCGCAGCGACATAGCAGAGCCAGCGATAGTCATTCTGTGGACCGGTGCCCTCCCAGAGCGGCGCCCAGCCGAGCCCCTTGCCGATGTACTTTGCGAGCATCATGGCGGCAGCACCTTTTCCCAGATCAATGATCATTGTAATGATACCGCAGCCCTTGCCGAAGCAGCGCAGGACATTGGTCAGACCGGCATTTCCGCTGCCGAAGTCGCGGATATCCTTATTTTTGAGCAGTCGGACGGCAACGATGCCGCCGTTGAGACTTCCGAGAAGATAGCCGCTGAGCGCGGCGAAAAAGACACTGAGGATATACCCCAAGAACGTACCCTGCATGAAATAAATTCACCCCTGAAACAATGTGAAAATCGCCCGAAGCGGGCGCAGATGCTAAATGACCGGCGCTTGCACCGGCGCGGGATTATTTGGTTCCCTTATCGTTGCCGCGTTCGCGGATGACGAAGCGGACCGGCGTACCTTCCAGACCGAAGGTTTCGCGGATCTGGTTTTCGAGGTAGCGCTGGTAGGAGAAGTGAAAGAGGTCGGCGCGGTTGACGAAGAAGACGAAGGTCGGCGGCTGTGTGCTTGCCTGCGTCA
>CAMNAY010000185.1 GCA_946531975.1 uncultured Ruminococcus sp.
CGTGAGTGCATCGCCGGTTCGGAAGGCATCAGCCGGAAGGTAGAGTGCAAATCCGTTTGCATCGTGCGCATCCTCCGTTTCGCAGCAGAGGAATGCTTCGTAGCTTGTTCCGTTGACTGTGACATATACCGCATCACAGTCGCCGTATTCCGCGGCAAATGTGCCGGAGCAGTGGAGATATGCACCGGCAGGTTCTGCGGTCAGTACGGGATGTCTGCCGGCGTCTGTCTGCGGGAGCGTGAGATTCCGAACAGGTGCCGGCATTTGCGGCGCATGCAGCACCAGATCACGCAGCTCGCGCTCCACACGTTCATAAACCACGAAATCAGTCTGTGCGGTTTCGAGCAGATCCAGCGGGACTGCCTCTGCGCGGGAGTATGTGCAGGATGCAAACCGCTGTGAGAGCATCGGGATCAGTGCGCGTGCGAAGGAGTCACGGAAGATCAGCAGAGAGCGGTCTCCGTCAGAACAGGTCGTCCGGATCGTGATATCATCGACACTGCGCATTCTGCCGGCTGCCTTCCATGTCTGCGGCAGTGCATATGCGGAATTGTCATCGGGGCGCTCCTGCGTAGGAGAGAGCATTTTCCAGAGGTCACCGGTCCAGTCATGCGTTTCGGTACGCGCTGTGCCGGAGAAGCCCATGCTGTCCA
The DNA here is from genome assembly GCA_946531975.1 of uncultured Ruminococcus sp. Taxonomy (GTDB): domain Bacteria; phylum Bacillota; class Clostridia; order Oscillospirales; family Ruminococcaceae; genus Firm-04. The sequence continues at coordinate 654 of CAMNAY010000185.1, forward strand.
GTCCGGCGGTCTGCATGAGCGTGTCATAGCCGAGCATTGCGCCGTCATTATTCCAGTGCGTGTCAAGCTTGTGGTAAAGCTGACGGTCTCCTGCGTGACTTTGCAGAGCGCCGCGCCAGTCACAGACGGAAATGCCGGTCGGTTTCAGTGCCTCATAGAGTGCATCGAGATTGTTTTTGCCGCCGGTCTGAAGGTACCGTGCGGGGAGATGCTGCGGATAAATACTGCCCTTGTCCGGGGCGACTGCAACGATCAGTTTTGCACCGTGCGCCTCAGTATACTCCTGCATCAGTTCCAGATTATGCCGCATATGCGCGATCTCGCGGTCTGTGCAGGTCTGCACGCCGGTGATATCATCGACGGTTTCGGCATAATACAGCCAGCCGTCTTTGCCGATGATGACATCCGGCTCCGGTGAGACGCCGAAAACGGAACGTGAAAGCGTGCCGTATGCGGTGACCAGCTCGCTGCGCAGTGCAAAATGCTCGGAGAACCATGCTTCCAGCTCCGAGAAGTAGTTGCGGTTCAGGGAACCGTCCTCGGTGCGGGTTTCCGGGAATGCAGCCAGTGTACGGTTTTCGGCATTGTCAGGTTCAGCCGTTTTGTTGCCGCGGAATACCGTTACTGCACCGGGGATCATGAGAATGCCCAGCACGCAGACTGCATAGGCAATGCGTGCGGCATTTTTGAGAGAATGCTTCATCAGTCCACCCCCTGTTCAGAACCGGAAATAAATAAACGGATGATATGTTGTCGCTGCGGCACTCATCATGCAGAGCAGGAGCAGACCGAGCGTGATGACGGACAGCACGGCTTCGGTGCAGGCATACTGCTTTTTGGCGCGTTCTGCAAGCTTCAGCGGCAGCGGCGAGGAGCCGATGCAGGCTGCGAGCAGCACGGTAATGACCAGCGGCGAGAGCAGCCGGACTGCCGGTGCTGCCGCTTTCAGAGAGAGCAGCTCGCCTGCGAACATGGCGCGGTACATCTGTCCTGCCTGCGTGAGCGTATCTGCGCGGAAAATGACAAAAGCGCAGACCACAGCGAGAACTGTATAGATATGCCCGTACCAGTGCCGCTTTTCCGGCTTGCCTTTCTTTCGGAACGGCTGCTCCAGTGTCATGAGCGCGCCGTTGACGGCACCCCAGATCACGAAATTCCAGCTTGCGCCGTGCCAGAGACCGGTGCAGAGAAAGACAATCCATTTGTTCAGCACCGTGCGGACGCTGCCCTTGCGGTTGCCGCCCAGCGGAATATAGAGATACTGCCGGAACCATGTGGTCAGGGAGATATGCCAGCGCCGCCAGAACTCTGTGATGGAAGCGGAGCAGTACGGATGATCAAAGTTTTCGGGAAACCGGAATCCGAACAGCTGCCCCATACCGACCGCCATATCGCTGTAACCGGAGAAATCGTAGTAAATCTGGAGCGTGTAGCAGACTGCGCCGAGCCATGCAAGCGGCATGGATGCTGAAGCACTCGCAGCAAATACAGTATCGGCGATCTGCCCGACTGTATCTGCAATCAGCAGCTTTTTGGAGAGTCCCCAGATCATTCGGCGGATGCCTGCGGAGACGTCTTCCGGTGTTGAACGGCGGGCATTCAGCGCTTCCGCAACCGTCTGATACCGGACAATCGGACCGGCAATCAGCTGCGGGAAGAACGAGATATACAGCAAAAGCTTGAAATAGCTGTGCTGTGCCTCTGCTTCCCCGCGGGAAACGTCCATGAGATACGAAACAGCCTGAAAGACAAAGAATGAGATGCCGATCGGCAGCCGCAGATGCAGCAGCGGCGCAGTGACGCCGAACAGCGCATTGACGGAGTCAATCAGGAAATCGGCGTATTTCCATACGCCCAGCACGGCAAGATCACCGATCACACCGAGCGGAAGAAAGAGCCGCCGGCAGGTGCTGCTCTTTTTCATCATCAGCGCACAGACCCAGCTCCATAGGACAACGCCCAGCATCAGAAGCATGGCGCCCGGCTCGCCGAAGCCATAGAAAATCAGGCTTGCGGCGGTGAGCAGGGCATTGCGCCCCCGCAGAAACTTTGCGGGAATCAGAAAATAACAGACGCATACCAGCGGGAAAAACACAAATAAAAATACAGGACTGCTGAATGTCATATGATTACTCCGGCATCAGTGCAGCGTGATCAGTGTGACTTTGCCGCCATCGAGCAGGAATTCGAGCGTGCCGTCTTCGGTGGTGTAGCTGCAGAACGAGTCATCGTCAGAGGCACCGTATGCAGATTTGACGGCATCGGCAGAGGCGCCGACCTCGATGCCCTTGCGGGTCTTGATGCCGGGGGCATTGATCTCCAGCTCGGACAGCTTGTTCTTGCCGTTCTCCGAGTAGACATACAGAACGCGGTCGCTGTATGTGTAGATAATGTCAATGCCGTCGCCGATGCAGCTGTCGGCTTCAGACTTGGTGAAATTGGTGTTTGCAGCGAGATAGGCAGCGGGATCAACACCGATCTTCAGCTCATCCCAGATGAGCTTTTCTGTCGTCTGCGTGCCGGGCTGCGGATCAGCAGGCTGATCTGCGGGCTGGTCAGCAGGCGGTGCATCAGTCTGTTCAGCCTCCGATGCAGTGGTATCGGTGGTCGTCTCTGCGGTTCCCTCCGAGGTGCCGGTATCGGTTGTTGTTTCGGTTGCTGCTGTCGTATCCGCGGTTGTTTCGGTAGTCGTTTCGGCAGTGGTGCCGGTGGTCGTGACCTCTGCGGTATCAGAGTTCTGGGTGCTGGAAGAATCTTCTCCGCAGGCGGTCAGAAGACCGGCGGAGAGCAGTGCTGCTGCGAGCAGACGGAGCTGTGCGTGTTTCATAAATAAGGATTCCTTTCTGTATTACGAATAGGGGGTATAGGTGTCGCCGAGATACGCGCCGCGTGCATCATAGTGAACATCGACGTAGCCCAGAATGATGTAATTGCCCTTGGCAATCTGCGTAGACCAGGCGATGTCGCCGCGGTCGCTGTAAGTCGGGTCATAATTGTGCCACTTGCCGTCAATCAGCACCTGATTCCAGTAATGGTTGCCGGTGCTGTGGGTGGCGTGAACCATTCTGCACGTATAACCGGCACGCTGGAAGAACATGTCGAGCGTTGCCGCGAGGTAATAGCAGACGCCTCTGCGGTTCGTGAGAATATACTTGACGAGCGAATCCCAGCCGGAATTTTTCAGCT
>CAMNAY010000186.1 GCA_946531975.1 uncultured Ruminococcus sp.
TGCGCGATCTGGAGGATATTATGGGTGTACTGAGTATGGCATGGATGTATCTGTCACCGGTTGTGTACGGGATGGAGTTTATTCCGGAAACATGGCGGCGGGGGTATCTGCTGAATCCGATGGCGCCGCTGATCCTTGCATACCGCGATATTCTGTACTACCGGACGGCACCGGACGCAAAGCATCTGCTGCTGGCGGCAGGCATGAGCCTTCTGGTGCTGTGCATCGGCACCGCGGTATTTGAAAAGCTGCAAAGGAGATTTGCGGAAGTATTATAATCAGAGGGCAGATTTCAACACAAAGGAGGTCACCGCATGTCCGCAATCGAGATCAGAAACCTGAAAAAGAGCTTTCGCGTATACAGCGACCGCGGGCATGCGCTGAAGGACAGAGCGCTTTCTGCAAAGCGGCGGCGCTATGAGCTGCGAACGGTGCTGGACGGCGTCTCCCTGACAATTCGCGAAGGGGAGGCAGTCGGACTGATCGGCAAGAACGGCTGCGGCAAATCGACGCTCCTGAAGCTCATCAGCCGCATTCTGTATCCGGATGCCGGCAGCGTGACCTGCAAGGGCAGAGTCAGTTCGCTGATCGAGCTGGGCGCGGGTTTTCATCCGGATATGACGGGACGCGAGAATATTTACACCAATGCGTCCATTTTCGGACTGACGCGGAAGGAGATCGACGCAAGGCTCGGCGAGATCATTGCGTTTTCGGAGCTGGAGCAGTTTCTTGACAATCCCGTCCGTACCTACTCCTCGGGCATGTATATGCGGCTTGCTTTTTCGGTCGCGATTCATGTCAATGCCGATATTCTGCTGATCGACGAGATCTTAGCGGTCGGCGATGCCGCATTTCAGGCGAAGTGCTTTGACAGACTCATGGAGATCAAGGCTGCCGGTACGACGATTGTCATTGTGTCGCACAGTCTCGCACAGCTTGAGCGCATCTGCGACCGCACGGTCTGGCTCGACGGCGGTCGCATCCGCATGGAGGGCGCACCGAATGCGGTGCATCCGCAGTATATGGAATTCATGGGACAGCTCCGGAAGCCGGTCTCTGCACCGCAGCCCGAACAGCCGCGCGGTTCGGCAGAGTCGCCGGTGCAGCTCACGGAGATGTATCTCGAAAACGCCGCGGGCGTGCGCACTGACCGGCTCTGTACCGGAGAAGCGGCGGTGCTGGTCATCCGGTATGCGGCAAAGCCGGCGGAAGCGGAGCCGGTTCTGGTCGGACTGGCACTGTACCGCGCCGACAATGTACTCTGCTACGGGACGAACACCGAGCGGGAGCATCTGCCGTATCTGAAGCCGCAGGAACGCGGCGAGATCCGCTGCAAATTCTCTGCGGTGAATCTGATTGCAGGAAGCTACTGGTTTGACATTGCGCTGCGCCGTGCGGATATGTTCGCATATGATTATGCGGCAAAGGCGGTGCAGTTCACGGTCTACAACACGATCGACGAAACAGGCATCGCCCGCCTCTGCCACACATGGGAGGGGCTGCAATGAAGCGGGAGAAAAGAGGAAACAGCAGGCGGTTCAGATATCTGTGCCTTGTATTGTTTCTGTTATATATGATATTTCTGATTGGTGATTCGCTGATTCAGGCATATTCCAAGCCGATTATCGGCGGAGCTTCCGCGCCGACAGTCCTGTTTGCATTCCGGCAGACTGTCTTATCGCGAAAGGGCGTATTTACTTCGTGTATCGGATTGCCGGCGCTCGGACTGTTTCTGATCCTATCCATAAGAGACAGCCGCAGAAAACGGAAAAACCGATGCGATTCCGTTCAAACATAAACAGAATAAACGCAAGGGGGCGTTTACAATGAGTCAGAAGGATGATATGAAATGGATCCGGCGCAATCTGGATCAGATGAACAAGCTCAAGACCAGCTTCGCGGAGCTGCCGCCGTATGATAAACCCAGACTGATGCAGCGCATGGGCAAAAAACACACGGAATGGTATGTGCAGCCCTTCGGCACGGCACAGAACGGCTACAATGCCGCTGCGGTTGAGGTCATGTCCGTACTGGTCGATCAGATCTCGGAGATGCAGGCACAGGTTGCGGCACTGACAAAGCAGACCGTACAGGAGCTGACGGCACTGAAGCAGGAGCACCGGCAGTCGCTGAGCCTCAGTCATGCCGAGCAGGAAGCAGCGCTCCGTCAGCTGACTTCCGAGCTGGACAGCACGCTGGCTGCGGCATCGCCGGAGAGCCGGCTTCAGGCGGGCGTTCTGCCGCTGACAGAGCTGCCTGCACTCGGTACGGAGTCGCTGTTCCGGGAGTTCCATGCCGTTCAGAAGGCAGACGGCTCTGCCGGTACGGAAGCCGCGCTGCATGAACTGGAAACGCAGTATGACCGGCAGCTTCAGGAACTGCTGGAGAAGCAGAGCAGAGCCAAGGAAGCCAGACCGATTGCCGTGATCTGCCGGAATTATTATTCCGCAGCGGGCATGGAGGCGATCCGCAATGAAGCGCATGATCTGTATTTGCTGCTGCTGCGGGCGAGCCGGTATCCGGCGGTGCTGGTATCTGTGGAGCCTGCCGGCGGACAGATCACGCAGCAGGGAGATGTCCTGCTGGTGCCGGAGAACCGTCTGGGCGAGTGGGTGACACGCAATGAACCCGCGCTCCTTGTCATCTGTGAGAGTACGCCGGAGCTGCTGACTGCGGGCAATAACTGTCTGCTGCTGCGCAATGCAATCGTGCGGCTCAGCGGTCAGAATCCCGCGCAGGGGCTCGGCGGCAGCCGGATGCAGGAGCTGCTGCATCTGAATGACTACGGGCTGCACCGCTATTACACCGCTTCGGTGCAGGCTGCCGATACGCTGGAATCACACGGATTCCGGCGCCCGAAGGTGATGTACCCCTATATCGACCCGAAGCGGCAGGGCTTCCGCCGGATGCCCCGTGCCTATGATGCGGCATCCTTTACCGTCGGCTTCGCATCCTCTCCGATGGAGCCGGAGCAGGCGGCGTCCCGCGGCATTCCTGCGCTCTGCGAGACCGTACAGATGAATCCGGATATGCATTTTATCGTGCTGTGGCGCGATCAGAAGCATGTTCCGGTGCCGGAGCAGCTGCTGCATGCCGCAAACTGCGAGGTTCGGACGGGAAAAAGCGATATGTCCGCATTTTACAGCGAGATCGACTGTGTGCTGATTCCGTATGCCGATGCCGACTACAATCACGCCTGCCCGCTCTCGGCGCTTGAGGCGATGGATCTGGGCATTCCTGCGGCAGCTTCGCCCGCATCAGGCATCTCTGAGCTGATCGCTGCCTGCGGCATGGGTGTGACTGCGGAGGGAACCGATGCCGCGGCACTGTCCGCAGCGCTGAAAACGGTCCGTGCGCAGTATCCTGCATTCTCCGATGCATGGCGCCTGAACCGGCTGCATGCGCTGACTGCTGCGGACGGCTTTGTCCATGCGGCAGAATCGGTGATTGCTGCGGCAATTCCGGAGCCGGTGCATACGCTCTATGAGTGGAACCGGCAGCTCAAGCTCGAAAAGCGGCATCTGGTCAAGGGCGCTGCGGCACTGAAGGCATATTATCAGCGGCAGGAGGTCGCGGACAGCTATACTGAGGAACGGTTCTCGGTCTACCCGCAGAACTGCTTTGATACGATGGAGCGCGGAAGCGTGCGCGTTCTGCTGCGGCATTTCTTCGGCAGCCGTGATGACCTGACGCTGCTGGATATTGCCAGCGGAACCGGCAGAATCCTCGGAGAGCTGCTGCCCTTCGGCAAATGTGCGGCATATGATGCATCTCCTGCGATGCTGCGCGCACTGCGC
>CAMNAY010000187.1 GCA_946531975.1 uncultured Ruminococcus sp.
ATTCATCGAGACCAATTCAAAATATGCGACCAATCTGGATATCTGATCAAATTTTGTAAGACCTCTGAAAGGAGGTATCCCCTATGGCAAAGGAAACGCGGCTGTTTTCCGTGCAGACGGAGATGCGCGATCTTGACTATGAGGATGTGTACCGCATCTACTTGCAGGAGGAGCGCGGCAGAGACCGCAGAACCGCAGTGATCGTCTGCGGCATTCTGGCGGCTGTCTGTCTGCTGCTGATGATACTGTTCCATAACCTCACATTCCTGATCTATGCAGGCGGCTGCCTGATCGTCGCGGGCATGTATTATCTGGTGCCGACGAACCGCAAATTTCTGGCGCAGAATAAGCTGCAATACGGCGAAAAGCGCGAGACGACGTTCTTTCCGCATCATATCTCGACCTTTGAGCTGCTCGATGACGAGGAGGAGCTCAGCGAGGAGGAGAAGCAGGAGGCGACCACGGAGTTTTCCACCGGCGTCATGAAAGCGTATGAGAATGCGCGCGGCTTCCTCTTTGCAGACGGCAAGATCTCAAATCAGTTTCTCTATCTTGCAAAGCGGAATCTTGATGAGGAGGAAATCGAGTCGATCCGTACCTTCGCAAAGGATCGCTGCTCGGGCGGCTATCGCCTGCTGGAAATGCGCACGATGCTCGACGGCTCCGACGGCGCGGAGGATGAAGACGAAACCCGCGAATCTACGCTGGTTTCCGGCGCGTGCGATCAGTATTACGGCGCAAAGCGGCTGCATCTCTATGACGAATCGGGCAGACGGATCAAGCCTGAGAATGAGGACGGAGACGCAGAAGCGGAATATGCGGCAGACGCCGATGATGCACAGCAGGAAAGCCATACGGCAGTGATGGATGCGCCTGAAATGGACGTTGATGCCGAATGGGAAAAGATCGTTTCGGAGGATGCCGATGAGTAAAAATCCGACGCTGATAAAGCGCTATCACATCCCGCTGGATATGTTCATGGATGCGTTCCGCGCATTTCAGCGAAAATATGTTTATCCGCAGAACATCGTGCTTTCGGTGATTCTGCTGGCGGTCGCGGGCGTCTATGTCTATGCCGCGGTGCGCGACAGCTCCAAGACGCTTCCCTATATCGTGATTGTGTTCTGCGTGGCATTTGTGATGAGCACATGGTATAAGACGCTGAAAATGCGGCGGTCGCTGCGGGAAGCGCTCAAAGAGATCGAGAGCGACACCTATGAGATGAAGCTCTTTTCTGATAAGCTGACAATCCGCACGGAAGATGCTGTGCCGGTTCCCGCTGAGACAGCGGCATCTTCGGAAGCAGACGAAGCACCGGGGGCGGATCCGGAGCCCGCGGAGGATGCTGCATCAGAGGATGCGGAAGGCTTCAATTCCATTTTCCCGGAGAAGCCCGCAGAGCCGGTGCAGGATATTCCGCCGACGGAGATCTTCTTCGAGGACAGAGTGAAAATTCACGAATTTGCGGAATATTTCATGGTATATCTTGTGAAGCGGAACTTTTATCTGATCCCCAAAAAGGATTTTTCTGAGAATGAGCTCACACAGCTCCGCACAGCATTCAAACTATAATTTCCTTTGACAGAAAGGAGCCTGAGACTCTTGTACGATACAAGTAATTCGATTCTGATTCATCGCGATATTGAGGAGGAAATGCGGTCATCGTTCTTAGCATATTCGATGTCCGTGATCACCTCGCGTGCCCTGCCGGATGTCAGAGACGGTCTGAAGCCTGTTCACCGGCGCATTCTCTACACGCTCTTTGAGAAGAGCCTGACGCCGGATAAGCCGTACCGTAAGTGTGCGGACATCGTCGGTACCGTGCTCGGTGAGTATCATCCGCACGGCGATGCGTCTGTTTATATGGCGCTCGTGCGTCTGGCGCAGGATTTCTCGATGCGCTATCCGCTCGTGGACGGTCACGGCAACTTCGGTTCCGTGGACGGCGACCCGCCTGCTGCTTACCGTTACACAGAAGCGAAAATGACAAAAATGTCAACCTGCATGCTGACGGACATTCAGAAGGAAACGGTCGATTTTCAGTCGAACTACGATGACCGTCTGAAGGAGCCGGTCGTGCTGCCGTCGCGCTTCCCGAACCTGCTGGTCAACGGCTCGGAGGGCATCGCGGTCGGTATGGCATCACATATCCCGCCGCACAATCTCGGCGAGGTCATCGACGGGCTGGATTATCTGATCGAAAACCCGGACGCAACGCTTGAGCAGCTCATGCAGTTCATCAAGGGACCGGACTTCCCGACCGGCGGCGTCATCATGGGCAGAGCGGGCATCCGTGCAGCCTATGCGACCGGCAGAGCAAAGCTCACCGTGCGCTCGAAGACGGAGATCACCGAGATCAAGAACCGTCAGTGCATCATTGTGCATGAGATTCCGTACATGGTCAACAAGGCGGAGCTCATCAAGTCGATTGCCGAGCTTGCAAAGGAGAAGAGAGTCGAGGGCATTCACGATATCCGCGACGAATCGGGCAGAGAGGAAGAGGTCCGCATCTGTATCGAACTCAAAAAGGACGCAAATGCGAACCTTGTGCTCAATCAGCTTTTCCGCTATACACAGCTTCAGGATACCTACGGCGTCATTATGCTGGCGCTCGTGAACGGCATCCCGCGTGAGCTTTCGCTGAAGCAGATTCTGGAGCTCTATCTGGAGCATCAGGTCGATGTTGTGCAGAGAGCCTGCCGCTACGATCTCCGCAAGGCAAGAGAGCGTGCGCATATTTTGCAGGGCTTCCTGGTTGCACTCGATTTCATTGACGAGGTCGTGGCAATTCTGCGCAGCTCGAAGACGATCCCCGAGGGCAAGCAGCGCCTGATGGAGCGCTTTGCTGAGGTCGATCTCACCACGCTGATGGAAGACCCCGCATACCGTGCCGCGATGGGCATGGCGGTCGATCCCTCCGAAAAGGAATACCCGACGATCGGTCTTTCCGAAGCGCAGGCAGACGCGATTGTCTCCATGCGTCTCGGTCAGCTGACAGGTCTCGAGCGCGACAAAATCCTCAATGAGGTCATGTCCCTCTGCGAGAAAATCAACGATCTGCGCGATATTCTCGCACACAAGGAGCGTCAGCTCGGCATCATCCGCGATGACCTTGAGGAGATCCGCGGCAAATACGGCGACGAGCGCAGAACCGAGATTGAGAATGTCAGCGGCGAAATGGATATCGAGGATCTGATCCCGGTCGAGGACTGCGTGGTCACATATACAAACTTCGGATATATCAAGCGTGTGCCGCTCTCTGTCTATAAGTCGCAGAAGCGCGGCGGCAGAGGCGTCACGGGCATGAAGCAGCGCGAGGAGGACTTCGCCTCCGAAATGTTCGTTGCCTCAAGCCATGACCATGTGCTTTTCTTCACAAACCGCGGCATCATGTTCGATCTCAAGTGCTATGAGATTCCGATGGGCGGCAAGGACAGCAAGGGCACGAACATCGTGAACCTGCTCCCGCTCATGGAGAATGAGAAGATCGCTGCGATGATGAAGGTCAGCGAATTCAATGACGAGAGCTATATCGTCATGGTGACCAAGAACGGCAAGATTAAGCGCACGGCGCTTCCGGCATACAAAAATGTACGCAAGAACGGCATTATCGCGATCAAGCTCGAGGAGGGCGATGAGATTGCAGGTGTCCGCATGACGAACGGCAAGGATCAGCTCATTGTCGCGACAAAGAACGGCATGGCGATCCGCTGCGACGAAAACTGCATCCGTCCGCAGGGCAGAAGCGCACACGGCGTCCGCATCATGAAGC
>CAMNAY010000188.1 GCA_946531975.1 uncultured Ruminococcus sp.
CAAGGGACTTCTTAAGCTTGTTCATTGTAAGTTTCCTCCTTCATTTTGCTGCGAAGAAATAATTGCTGCACTCGCAGCTGTGAAATTGTGTACCTGCACGTTGCAGGCGTAGAATTTCGCTGCGTTTTGCGCAGCTTCGGGAACGGTTGCGCGAATGATGCGCTTCATTCCTGATGCAACACGGTATTTGTTTGGATGCCGTCTGGTGTCAGGCTTCCGTCGGGCGTCTCACGCGTACCATGTTTTCATACTGTAAATATACACGAAAAACCGTCAAAAGTCAATGCTAATCATCAATTCGTCATCTTATTTGGAGGCTTTGTGCGCAATGCTAAACGCAATCGGCACAATTTTGTGCAGATTTAGCTTTTTGAAACCTCTTTTTCATGATTTTTTTCGAGTTTGTTACAAATCGGTTACAAAAGACCGCATAATTCTTACAAATTGGGATTTGGTTGTTTTATTTGCCGAAACCCGCCTGGTTCCTAGACTTTTACGGGTTAAAATCGGAAAGTCGAATTTCCGTTTCTCACGGTTTTATCACAAATTCGGAGAGGGTCTTGCTTTTTTGCCGGAATTCATGTATTATGTATATAGTATATGCCAAGCTGTTTACAGGAGGTTTTCTTATGGCACATTTTCCGTTTTCCGAGCGTCCCGATCTGCTGGTGCTGACCTGCACCCATGTTCTTTCGGGTGCCGACGTCACGCTCTGCTGTCATCATTTCAGCGATAATTCGTGGGAATTCGTCTGCGGCTGTCAGCATACCGAGGAAGATGCAATCGTCCTCAGCATCGCAGAGCTCTGCGAGCTGGACCCGACCCTGAATCTGCTGTCCGATCTGCCGGTCGGCGCCTGTGCAGCGCGAAAGAGCCGCGCCTATGCATGGCAGAAGGGCAGAATTGCCGGTGAAGACTTCTATCCGGCAGCCGCCTCAAGGCTCTGACGCCCCTTCCAGATACAGCCATTCGCGCAGCACGTCCCACGCGTAATGCGGATCCATATGCTTCAGCAGCACCAGCTCATTGAAATTCTGATACCCGTGCAGCCGCTCCCGCATTTCGAGATATTCGTCCGCCAGCGTTTCGGTCATGTCCGGAATACCGAGCAGCTCCTCCCGCGTGACCTGATTCATCTCATACGGTCCCGTCGGCGCATCCGGTTCTGATACCGGCGTCTGCTCCGGCAGTGCGGGCTCCGTCTGCGGCGGCGGATCCGGTGCTGCATCCGGCAGCGGTTCCGGTTCGGGCGGCAGTTCATCCGGAATCTCAAATTCCGCCATGACAGCATTCATCAGATTTTCACCGATGCCCTCTGCTTCGAGCAGTTCATCTCTGCGCCGGAATCCGCCCTTTTCGTCCCGCAGGGTGATGATGCGTTCCGCCAGCACTGTGCCGATGCCGCTGACGCGCATCAGGTCTTCCGCTGTTGCGGTATTCAGATTCCGGTTTACGGGTTCCGGTTCGGGTGCTTCATCGGTTCGGACGGGTTCTGTCTGCTGCAAATCAGGTTCTTTGGGCGGCAGCGGGCGTTCCGGCGCCGCCGAAAGGACAGTTGTCTCCGCGGATTGTCCTGTCTCTGCACTGATCTGATACACAGTCTGATCCCGCCGCGGCATTGTCATCAGCTCAATGCCGGCAGCAGCCAGTGCCGCCGAAAGCAGTCCTGCTGCCAGAATCAGATTCCATTTCCGGTCGTTCATCGCGCTTCACCGTCCTTTGCAGCGCAGGATGCCGCACTGACACCCTGCCGTTTTCGTATCGTCCTGCTGCATCATCCGGTGAAACTGAAGCAATTTATATAGTATGTTATATTATTATAGTATCACAGCAAGATTGCCTGCCTGTATCTATTGTACACCAAAAACGCGGATTTGTCCAGAGGAAACGGCAAATCCGCGGTATTTTTTATAATTTTTTTATTGTCTCCGGCATGATCCCCGCCCGGCTTTGAAGACAGATCCAGCACCAGCACATCCTGCCGCATCCGGCGGAGCTGTTCTCTGCCGAGCAGCTTCACCGGCACAGTATTGACAATCAGCGGGAAATCCGGCAGAACAGCATCCAGACCGGTAAACGGAACCGAACGGCAGCCGTTCCCTTCCGCTCTTGCGCGGTCATCGCAGCGCCGCGCCGCGACAGTCACCGCAGCGCCCAGTGCGCGGAGTCTCGGCTGAAGCGCCGTGCTGACCCGTCCCGCACCGAGAATCAGGCAGGGCAGATCCTGTAAAACGACCGGCAGCTCCTGCATCGCAATCTGCACGGCACCCTCTGCGGTCGGAACGGCATTCCGCACGGCAAAGGTCTCCGCCTTCGCATAATCCGCCGGATGCAGCCCCGCCGCTTCGATCATTCTGCATTCTTCTTCGGTCATTCTCCCGCCGAACACCGTTCCGCCCGGCTTCACCAGCGGGAGCAGTGCCGGCAGCGCGATTGTACTGCTGCTGAACGGCGCATGCAGAAAGATTCCCTCCTGCGTGACCGGCATCGGCAGAAGCAGCGCATCCAGCTGTGCCGGCAGTTCCTGAAGGCGTTCGGCAGCCGTGACCTCCGCAGGCAGTTTGCCGAACCGGTCAAATCCGATGACCGTCACGGCATATTCGGCAGCCAGCACCTTTGCAGCCGTCAGCTGCCGCAGATCGCCGCCCGCAGCAAGCAGACGCTTCGGAATTGTCATGAGCAATCACTCCTTTGAGTATGGATCTCCGGAAACCGGATTGCTCTATGATATGCGAAATTTGGCGAATCTGTGCGGTGTTGTTATACGGTTTTGCAGATCTCAGCGAACGGCAGACCGGCACTGCGCAGCGCATCTCTGAGCTGCTCCGCCTGTTCCGGATTCCCGCAGCCGCCGAATACTGCCGCGCCGCTGCCGGAAAGCACCGGCTTCACGCCGTTTTCGCGCATAATCGCACGAATCTGCCTGACCTCAGCCAGATCTGTCACCGCATCAAAAGCATTCCCGCACGCCGCAAAAAGCGTCTGCGCATCCCCGTACAGCGCCTCAAGAACGCCGTCGGTCGCAGGCGCAGGCTGCACTGCAAGCTGATCGAGTCTGCGGTAGCCTTCCGGCGTCGAGACGCCCTCTGTGCCCTTCGCGATGACAAGGAGACGCTCCGGCATCGGTTTCAGCGGGGTCATGATCTCGCCGATTCCTTCGCAAAGGACGGTTCCGCCCGTCAGAAAGAACGGGACATCCGCGCCGAGTGACACGGCAATCTCTTTCAGTTCCGCATCGTTCACCGGCAGACCGAACAGCTTCCGGATCCCCTTCAGCGCCGCCGCACAGTCCGAGCTGCCGCCGCCCATGCCTGCCTGCGAAGGAATCCGCTTCTCCAGATGAATCGCAGCGCCGCAGGGCTGATCTCCAAGCAGCTTTGCAGCCGCCTTCCAGACCAGATTCCGCGCATCAGCCGGCACATCGGGGACATTGCAGGTGAGTGTCAGGGGCATGTCCGGTTCAGTTTTTGTGATCGTCAGCGTATCAAAAATGCCGACTGTCTGGAATACACTGCGCAAAGTATGGTATCCGTCAGTGCGCTTTCCTGTGATATCCAGAGAGAGATTGATTTTCGCGGGGGCTTGCAGCACGAGTGTTTCCGTCATCATCTGCTTGGTTTCCTTTCTGTACATTTGACCGGATAAAACAAGGGAGTATCCGCGCAGTGCAGATACTCCTGATTGTTTTCACCTGATTGTTAGAGCCTGTTTGTCATCAGCCGTTTGCGCGCTGCACCTTACCGGAGCGCAGGCATCTGGAGCAAA
>CAMNAY010000189.1 GCA_946531975.1 uncultured Ruminococcus sp.
CCCAGTCAATCAGGTTCGTGTCCGGACCGATGCCCTCGACCGTGACATCCGAGCTGTTTTGCAGGTAGAGCATGTTCGAGCCGTCGTTGTGACTGCCGTCGTTTGCAACAGTGCCGGAAGGGACGTCAATCGTACCGATGAACCGGAACAGCACATTCTTGGGCTTGGCACTGAAGAAAATATTGTACAAGCCGGTCTTGCCGTTATAGGTCACGGTGTCCTTGTTCTCGTTCGTGACGTAGATGACCGTGATGCCGGATTTCAGTGTGCCGTCATCGTTGTATGCACCGATGCCGCTGAAGTCCTGATGCGCATAACCTGTGCGGTCAAAGGACATGGTCTGCACGGTGCATTCCGCACTGCCGGCAGAGCCTTCGATGCGCAGGGTGTAGCGGGTGTTTCCCCGCAGTCCGGGAATGTCTACGCGGGTATTGCGGATCAGCTCCGGATCCGCCTGCGTGAAGGCAGAGGAGCCTGCTTCCGCATAGCTGACTTTGACCCCGCTTCCGATCTCCGAAGCGTTCCATTCGGCATATGCCGATTCAAACCAGCCGCCGCAGGACGTGACTGCGTTCGGCTCTGCTGCGGTCTGCCGGAACGGTCCGGTCAGCATGAGCTGGGCTGCGGACAATAGAACCGCAGCGCCCCGTGTGAAATAATTGCGCCGTGTGTTGTTCATAAGATTCTTCCCCCAGAAAAAATAGTGTGATATTGCGGATGCGGCAGTATCGTTGTCTGCCGCTGTTTTCTATGATAGCATATTGCGAAATTGAAGTAAATGATATATCATCCTTGATCCATGATTATTTGACCGCCGGAACTATATATTAGTACAAGAATCAAACGGCAGGGAATCATCCCTGCCGCTGTTCCTGTGCTTGCGTTTTCGTGTGTAATGCTTCTTGTCCGTACCCGCAACACGGGTGACGGGGGAGAGTGTCCAGACGCCGCGCTGTTTCGCGTCGATCTCCCGCTTCTGCTTTTTGCTCATTTTTTCATACGGTACAAACTTTTTCATTCCGGTTCACCTGCCTTGAAATTGTAGATCGGACGGATGACCTCGTCGATTGTTACGGTCTCCCCGATGCAGTTCACAATCGCTTCCATGGGCTTGTATGCCATGGGGCATTCGTCGAGGGTACTGCTGCTGACCGAGGTTGTATAAATGCCCGACATCTGCTTTTTGAATTCGGATACGGTAAAGGATGCCTTGGCATCTGCGCGCGACATCAGTCTGCCGGCGCCGTGCGGTGCGGACTGATTCCAGTCATCATTGCCTTTGCCCGTGCAGATGAGACTGCCGTCCCGCATGTTCATGGGGATCAGCAGCTTCTCTCCGAGACACGCCGAGACAGCGCCCTTCCGCAGAATCATATGCGCCGTATCAATGTAGTTGTGGATGGTTGTGAACTGCTCCGCTGCATGCAGTCCCATGCCCCGGATCAGTTCGTCCATCATCGCTTTGCGGTTCAGCGCAGCGAATTCCTGTGTCAGCTTCATGTCGTGCAGGTACTGCGCAAAGAGTTCGCCGGCAGCGAAGGCGAGATGCTTCGGGACGTCGGTGCGCGTTTGTGCATGCAGCTTCTTCAGCGCCTTCTGAATCTGCTTCTCTTTGCCCTGCGCCTTCAGTCCGGCGATGAGCGCCTGCACCTCGTCCGCTGAGGCACGGTTGAGCTGTCTGTATGCCTCCTCCCTGTAATACCGGGCAACCTCCGTTCCGAGATGCCGCGAGCCGGAGTGAATGACCAGATAAATGCTGCCGTCCTCTCCCTGATCGGCTTCGATGAAGTGATTGCCGCCGCCCAGTGTGCCGATGCTCAGCATGGCACGGGGAACGCGGATGCGGTCTGCACAGTACAGCGCTGTCAGATCAAACTGCTTTGCAAAACGGTGCGGGGTATTTCTGACGGAAAAACCGGAGGGGATGCTGCGGTAAATCAGCTTGTCGAGCTTTTGCAGCTCCACATGGGTTTCCTTCAGCCTTACAGTCTCCATTCCGCAGCCGATGTCCACACCGACAAGATTCGGGATCGCGGTATCGGTGACCGTCATGGTCGTGCCGACTGTGCATCCGGCACCTGCGTGGACATCCGGCATGATTCTGATTTTTGCGCCCTGAACGGACGGCTGATTGCAGAGCGCAAGAATCTGTGCGACTGCGCTCTCCTCTGTGATATCTGCAAATACCTTCGCAGATGCGTATTTTCCCTGTATTTCAAACATTGCGGTTCCTTTCCGGAGCCTTCCGTATGCAGCACGCAAAAAAAGCACCTCCGCAAATGCAGAGATGCTTTGTCATTGACAGAAACGCTGTTCAGTCAGTGCATACGGGCAAACTCCATGTGCAGTCAGTTGTCAGATATGAAATTGTATGCATGCGGTATTTCATGGGGTTCACCTGCCTTTCTTTGAATTTGTGTCTATTATACCTGTACAATGCGGATTTGTCAAGGTGTTTTCCGCAACTGTAACCGCTTTGTAGCAGAATCGCCGTTTGCTTCATTTCGCGTGCAGTCCGTATTTTTGCGAAGCATTCGGGGGCAAACGGTCAATTTGCTCTGCGATGCTTTCGTTTGCTTGCGGGAATCTTCTCTTTGTGCTGAATTTTCGCAGATTTGCGATTGACACGGGCAGTGTGCAGCAGATATAATTTGAACAAGGGGGACAAACCGGTTTTCCGGAATGCATGATGAGGAGGATTGAATGATGAAGAAACTGGTATCCTGTCTGACGGCGCTTGCAGCGGGGGTCACAATGCTGCTGCCTGCTGCACAGTCTGAACCGGAGACCGCCGCAAAAGCCGCTGATCCGCTGCGGATCATGCCGGTCGGTGACTCGATTACCTTCGGCTACGGCGAGGACGGCGGCTACCGCAAATACCTCGACGGCGCACTGAAGGACAAAGGCATTTCCTTTGACATGGTCGGCCCTGAGGGACGCAGCTCCGCGAGCTTCAGCTACAAAGGGCAGACGCGCAGCTATGACGACAATCATGCGGGGTACAGCGGGTACACGATCAAACAGCAGTACCCGATTCCGAGCTGGGGCGAGAACGGGCTCTATGAGAAGCTCAAAAGCAAGGACGCTGTGAAAAATGCGCAGCCTGACCTTGTGCTGCTGATGATCGGTACGAATGACATGACCGCGAACCGGAATCTCTCGGACTGCGAGCGCGATCTGCATACGCTGCTGGACTACATGCTCAGTGATCTCCCGCAGGAAAGCACGGTGTTTCTCGCGTCGATCCCTGAATTTACCGCATACGGCGGCAATGCGCAGCGTGTCGGCAATTATAATAACACGGTGAAGAAGGTCGCGGAATCCTACGGTGAGCAGGTGCAGTTTGCCGATGTCCACGGCTGTCTCAACGGCGCCGCTGATCTTCAGTCCGATCAGCTGCATCCGAGCGGTGCGGGCTACGAGAAAATCGGCAATTTCTGGGCGGAGCAGATCGAAGCGTATCTGGAGGCACAGTCCGGAAGCTTTGATCCGGATCAGCCGCTGCATTTTGATTTCGAGAGCGGACTTTCCGGCTGGAAGGGACGCGGTGCGGCTGAGGTGTCTGTCACGCAGAATGCTGCTGCGGAGGGCAGTGCATCTGCGCTTGTCTCGAACCGGACTGCGGACTGGAACGGCATCGCGTATGCGCTGAGCAGCCGGCAGTTCCCCGCAGGGACAAACATCGGCGTACAGGCAAAGGTGATGCAGGAGAGCGGCAGTCCGGTGCATTTCAAAATGACGATGCAGTACGATACGGCGGA
>CAMNAY010000190.1 GCA_946531975.1 uncultured Ruminococcus sp.
GTTTGGAGTGTTCAGTGCAGAAGCTTCTGCTTGAGCAGTGTCAGGTCTGCGGCATTCAGCCTGCCGTCACAGTTCATGTCGCCGGCTTCCCAGTCCGGCAGCGCTGTGTCAGCATCTCCAAGCAGCCAGTTCCGGAGCAGCAGTGCATCTTCTGCATTCACGTTTCCGTCATGGGTGACATCGCCCGGAAGGGTCTGCTGTGCCGGCTCCTGCGGCTGAAACGGTTTTCCGCCGATTGCATACAGCAGCTTTTGCAGTTCCTGATCTTCCATTTTGCAGGTTGTGCGGTTATAATGTCCGCCGGGCGTTGACCACATAATCGGACAGTGCCCGCGCTGATAGGCTTCTTTGCAGACAGACGACAGGAATCTCCGCACAGATTCCGGTTCTTTGTTCTTAGTCGGGCAGCCGTATTCACCGATGATGACCGGAATGCCCTTGTCTGTGAAGCGCGATTTCATCATGTCCATCTCGCTGCGCAGGCTGGCATAATCCTGATCGCTGCCCCATGTCGGGGTTGCCTTGCCCCAGTCTGCGTCCTCTGTCAGGATTGCAAAGCCGGCAGGGGAATAGTAATGCACAGATACTGCCATGCGGTTTGCGGGGTCAGAGGGCATCCGGAACAGGTCGTCGCAGGTGCGGTCGATGCCGGTATTGTATCCGGAAATGAGCAGATGCCGCTTGGGGTTGTTGCCGCCGGATGACCGGATCACATCGACAAAGGTCTGGTTGATTTCGTTGCAGAGCGCATAGGCTTCTGCCTTGCCGTTTGTGCCGCCCCAGGGATTCCAGACCGACTCCCAGCCCAGTTCTTCATTCTGTGATTCAAACATCAGGTAGTCGCTGTAATCCTGAAAGCTCTCTGCGATCTGTTCCCACATATGACGGAAGCGCTTCATGCTTTCGGTCGGATCCTCCGGAAAATGATTGACCCATCCGCCGTCCCAGTGAATGTTGATGATCGCATACATGCCGCTTTCCAGCGTCCAGTCCACGATCTGATGTACCCGCGCATCGTATTCACTGTTGATTGTATAGGTTCCGTCATGCTGCATCATATTCGACCATGCAACAGGGATCCGCAGGACACCGAAGCCTTCCTTCGCCATGCCTTCGATGATTTCTTTGGTGATGACCGGACTGCCCCATGCTGTCTCATAATTCTCCGGCTTCCCTTCGCTCCATTTTGCGATCCAGTCCTCCTCATACCAGTTCGGACAGGATTCCAGCGTGTTGCCGAGATTGATGCCGATTCCCATGTCGCGGACAAGCTCCAATGTGGAGATTTCGCGCATATCGGCGGTTTCGGCAGAAGCCGGACGGAACGGGATACAAACTGCGGCGGTGATTACCGAAAGTGCCGCAGAAATCAAGCGTTTTGCATTCATTCTCATGCCCTCCTGTGGTGGATTTCATACTTTGATTATACACAATCCGCAGGTGGGATGCAACTTACAAAACGGAAGAAAGGTGGACAAAACAGAATCAGTTTTCCGCAAAGAGACTGCGGTAGCTGCGCGGCGTCATGCCGGTCTGTGCTGCAAACTGTCTGAGAAAATATTTGCTGTCCGCATAACCGCACTGCTCTGCAATCTCTGTAATATGCAGTTCGGTCGTAATGAGCAGATACATGGCTTTTGCAATTCTTGCGCGGATGCGGTCCTGCTGGAAGCTGATGCCGAACGCCTTTTTGTATGCATGCCGGAAGGAATCGAGATCGGTTGCGACAAATGACGGGATGCTGATCTGAGAAAAGGAATCGGCAGGGTGCAGATAACACGAATTGCGGATGTCCAGCAGCGTATGATACCGGCTGTGATTTCTGCATTCGGCGCGCTCTGCTTCTGTTTCGGCAATCCGGGCTACACATTGCCGGTAAACCTCGTCGAAGCGGCGTCCGCTGCAATACACTGCCGCACCCGCAAAAGAGTCTGCTCCGCAGCCGGCGATGTACGTCTCTGTCTGCATCAGAACTGCGCAGATTGTATCAAGCGTCAGCTCCGGCTGACCGTTCTGAAACAGGCAGATGAACGTGTTGTCTCTTGCGGAGCATCCTGCAAAGTGGCGGCTGCCGCAGAGCTTCCGGATGCCTTCTGCGGCAGCGCGGAGCATGCACAGGTGTTCTTCCTGCCGGATTACGGACAGAGGCTCGGAGAACAGGCAGATTCGTATGACAGCCATGAAGCAGCTCTCTCCGCTGATCTCCGCGAAAGCACCGTACAGATTGCGCAGCCCCGCCTCGGAGTACAGCCCTGTGACCGGCTCTCTGGTTTCGGAGAGACTCTGACAGCGGAGCAGATACCGCATATCATTTTTGATGCGGAGATATTCCAGTGCCAGCGCAGCGGCTTTCATCCACTGATGAAACAGTCCGTCGTAGCAGCCTGCGTGATCGTACCGCATGACCAGATGCCCCATAAGATGCGTCCGGAGGAACAGCGGGACGATGTAGAAAACGGACGGTTCCGATGCATCCTGCATCAGAACGGAGAGCGCGTCTGCCTTGGCTTTCACCGGTGCTTTCCGGATCCACGGCGTCAGGCAGAAGCAGGTGACCTGCCCGGACGGCTGGGCGCCGGTCTCGTACCAGTTCTCGAACAGGCAGAGCGTGACGGTTCGTGCGCCGCGGATCATCCAGTGATATTCGCCGATGACCGCAGTCAGTTCTTCGACCGACCGGCATTCTACGGCGCGCTGTTCCATGGTGTTGTAAACCGTAAAGAAAACCTGATCGTGCATTTGCTGTGCAGCGCGAAGGCTTTGAAGATAATGTACATCGTCCCGCTGACAGGAGCAGCTTTCACCGAAGATCAGCTCACCGGCAGGCGGCTGGTACGGCGGCGGAGTCTCTCCCCGCAGAAGCTGTACGATTTCTGTGACCGCCTGTTTCCCCAGTGCATAGCCCTGCCGCTTCATGCAGGTGAGGAGCGGCGCATAGAGTGCGCGTTCGTCGGAATACTCATAGGTGACAACGGAGACCTGCTCCGGTACGCGGATGCCTGCCTGAAAAAAGCGCTTCAGCAGGGCAAAAGCCATATGGCAGCTTGCACAGACAATCGCCTGCGGCAGAGAGAGTTCTCCGCTGATGTACCGTTCTGCAAGCGCAGTTCCGGAATTCAGCCAGAAATCGCCGTAATGGACACGGCACTGCTCTGCGGGAACCTGATGTGAGCGGATCGCGTGCAGAAAACCGTCTCTGCGGCGGCACGCGATTCCGGAATCGGCAGGTCCGGTCAGCAGATCAATCGCAGTGAAGCCGTGTACCTCGATCAGATGCGCAGTCAGGCGTTCGAGATCGGCTGCATCATCGGTATTGAGCCGTCGGCAGGCAATATCCGCAAACTCCGGAATCTCAGCGCCGACTGCAATCACGGGAATGTCACGTTCTTTCAGAATCCCCGCGATCCGTGCCTTCAGCCGGACATCTGCGAAGGATTCTGTCAGGAGAATGATGCCCGCAAGATCGGGGGAGCGGATCAGATCATAAATCTGATGCTCACTGAGCTGTTCCATGCCGTTTTCTCCGAAGTTGAAGATGTTGGAAAGGACAACGGTGTGATAGCCAAGGACTTGTGCAGCGTCCGTCACCCCGCGGATGATTTCTTGTTCTGCGGCATGGTCAGCGGCAGCAGTCACAACGCCGATCGCCTGCATCCGATCACCTCCTCAGTTTTTGTGTTAATCGTATTATAAATGAAACAGCAGGAAAAGTCAAGCGGCGGGCAG
>CAMNAY010000191.1 GCA_946531975.1 uncultured Ruminococcus sp.
TCGGCACCTCCGCCAGACCGGTGATCTCGACCGGCACGGACGGACCTGCCTCCTTGACGACCTTGCCCTTGTAGTTGGTCATAACACGGACTCTGCCGACGGCCGTGCCCGCGATGATGACATCGCCGGTATGCAGCGTGCCGTTCTGCACGAGAATTGTTGCGATCGGACCGCGACCCTTATCCAGACGCGCTTCGATGACAGTACCCTTCGCACGGCGGTGCGGGTTTGCCTTCAGCTCGCGGACTTCCGCGACCAGCAGGATGTTCTCAAGCAGTTCTTCGATGCCCTCGCCCGTCTTCGCGGAGACCGGCACACAGATCGTGTCGCCGCCCCACTCCTCGCAGACCAGCTCATATTCCGTGAGCTGCTGCTTGACGCGTTCGGGGTTTGCGCCCTCTTTATCCATTTTGTTGATTGCAACGATGATTGAGACACCCGCAGCCTTTGCGTGGTTGATCGACTCGACCGTCTGCGGCATGATGCCGTCGTCGGCAGCGACAACAAGGATCGCAATATCGGTGATGTTCGCGCCGCGGGCACGCATCGAGGTAAATGCCTCATGTCCCGGTGTATCGAGGAATGTAATGACCTTTCCGTTATGCTTGACCTGATATGCACCGATGTGCTGCGTAATACCGCCCGCCTCGGATGCAGTAACATTCGCATTGCGGATGCGGTCGAGGATCGAAGTCTTGCCGTGGTCAACGTGACCCATAACGACAACGACCGGGCAGCGCTCCTCCAGAGCATCCTCCGGATCCTCCTCATCGGTGATGAGGCGCTCCTCGATGGTCACAATGACCTCGTGCTCGACCTTTGCGCCCAGCTCCTCTGCAACCAGCGAAGCCGTATCAAAGTCGATTTCCTCGTTGATATTCGCCATGACGCCCAGACCCATGAGCTTCTTGATGACGTCGCGCACCTGAACCTTCAGGCGTGTTGCCAGTTCGCTGACGACAATGCTGTCAGGAATCAGCACCTTGAGCTGCTGCTTTCTTGCGCGCTCAAGTTCGAGTCTGCGCAGCTTCTCCGCTTCCGTCTCACGCGCCTTGCCGGAGCGTGCCTGCTGCTTTCTCTGCTGCGATTTCTGGTTGATCTTCTGCTTTTTGGCAGTCATGTTGTCATTTCTGCCGCCTCTGCCCTGCGGAGCAATCTGCTCATAGCGCTCATTGTACTTGTCGAGATCGACATAGGTACCGCGGGTATCGACCATATGGCGCTGCTGGCTCGGCTGCACCTCAGTTGTTGCAGCAAACTCGCCGGACATTTTGATCTGCTCGCCGCGCTCCTGTGCCTTTGCGGGCTTCTTCGGAGCCTTCTGCGCACTGCGGGTCTGAGGCTGGGGCTGCTGCTTCTTCGGCTGAGCCGGAACCGCAGCCGGTGCCGGTGCCGGTGCAGCGGTCTCTGCGGGCTTTGCTGCGGCAGGAGCAGTCTCTGCGGCGGGCTTCTTCTGCTCAGCAGCCTTCTGTGCGGCTGCTTCCTGCATTTTCTGCTGCTGAGCGCGCTGCTGGTTCTTCTGATTCCGTTCGCGGCGGGCAGCCTTTTCCGCCTGCTGCTTCTCATACATTGCAGCACGCTCTCTTGCACGGCGCTCCGTCTCGGCTGCGGTCAGCACACGCGGTGCAGCCGGTGCTTCGGGTGCCGGTGCTGCTTCGGGAGCAGTCTGCGGTGCGGCTTCAGGCTGTGCAGCAGATGTCTCCTGCGGAGCGGGTGTCTCCGGCTGTGCCTTTCTGACCGGCTCCTCAGTCTGCGCCGGCGCTTCCGGCTTCTTCGTCTGCGGTGCTTCCGCCGGACGCACAGTCTTCTCCTTCACAGGCTTTTCCTGATGCTTTTCCGGCTTCTCAACCCGCTTGGGGCGGGCGACCTGCTCCGGCTTTGCGGAACGTACAGGTTTCTTTTCTGCCTGCGGTGCGGCGGAGCGGTCTGCGAAATACGCATTGAAATTCTCCACCTGTCTGCTGCGGGTATAGTACTCCAGCAGATAATTCATCTCAGTATCTGTCAGCGCGGAGGTCGGTTTCTTCGCTTTCTCATCCAGTGTTTTCAGGCGGTCGATGACCTCCTGCACCGGAAGATTGAGATCTGCGGCGAAATCACTCAGCTTGACCTTGGTTGTTGGCATAGGCAATTACCCCCTATCGGCTCATTTGCGGCACAGCCGCATTTGCTTCATCGCATATACCCCGCCTGATTGCGGTGCATACACGCTCGTTTTACTCATTCACAGCAGGTTCCGGCAGCAGCTCCAGCAGCTTTCCGGCAAAGCCCGCATCACACACACCGTAAACCGCTGTCCGCTTGCGGAAAAAGCACTTCAGTGCATCCATCTGAAACGGCAGCATCCGGACGGGGACTTCCCCCGCATAAAACCGGATTTCCTTTTCGGTTTTCGGTGAAACATCGGCGGCAAGCAGAACACAGGCGACCTGTCCCAGCTTTACCGCATCCTTTACGGCATCGAATCCGAGCAGCAGCTTTCCGGCTTTTCTGCTCATGGTCAGGATGCCGCTCAGGCGCTCCGTCACATCAGGCATCCGGATCACCGCCTTCTGCGTCCTGCATCGACTGTTCCAGCGCGTCATAGATCTCCTCGGAGATCTTACAGGAAAACGCTTTCTCCAGTCTTCGGGCTTTGCGCGCCTTTTGCAGGCAGGCGAGCTGCGGACAGATATAGGCGCCGCGCCCTGCCTGTTTTCCGGTCGCATCCAGCAGGATCGTGCCGTCCTTCTGATGCACCACGCGGATCATTTCGCGCTTGGACTTCATCTCATTGCATCCAAGGCACATCCGCATCGGAATCTTTTTTTGCAGCATCCCGCAGCACCTCCTTCGCGTTCAGTACCGCTCAGGCTTCTGCGGAATCCAGCTCGTTCAGCTCGCTGACGTCCTCAAGGATCTCATAGCCCTCTGCGTCCACATCGGACTCAGGCTCCGGATCCGGATATTCCGGCTTAATGTCGATCTTATAGCCGGTGAGCTTTGCTGCGAGCTTTGCATTCTGACCCTTGTTGCCGATTGCCAGCGAGAGCTGATCGTTCGGAACAATGACCGTTGCGGCGCGGGTCTCCTCATCGGCGATCGTCGTCGAGATAACGGTTGCCGGGGCGAGTGCGCGGGTGATGAACTCCTCAGGATCCTCGGAGTACGGGATAATGTCGATCTTCTCGCCGTGCAGCTCCTTCAGTACGGTATTGATACGGGAGCTGTGCGGACCGATGCAGGTACCGACGGCATCGACATTCGGGTCATGCGAGCTGACTGCGATCTTAGAGCGGAAGCCTGCTTCACGGGAGACTGCGTGGATCTCGACGGTGCCGTCTGCGATCTCCGGAATCGCCTGCTCAAAGAGCTTCTCGACGAATCCCTTATCAACACGGGAGATACGCGGAATCGGGCGCTTTTCACGGTTTGCAATCGTCGTGACGAACACCTTGATGAGCTGACCCTCCTTCAGCGGTTCATAGACGCGGGTCGGCTTGCCGTCCACCACGGTCTCGGTAAAGAGCTGCTCATTGCGGGAGAGATAGAGTTCGGTGTGGTCATACTCGACCGTGACCGTACCGCGGATCGGGTCAACCTGCGTGACCTTAACGGTGATGATCTGACGCTCTTTCGACTCGAACTTCTCCATCATCTGCTGACGGTTGATCGTGCGCAGGTCGGTGCGGATGCTCTGCTTCGCGAACTGTGCGATGCTTCTGCCGAACTTGACCGGATC
>CAMNAY010000192.1 GCA_946531975.1 uncultured Ruminococcus sp.
CGACCGCCTCAAAGAGATGCAGCGACTCCAGATATGCCGGTACCAGCGCCGGATCCTCCGGCAGCTCAGGCACAGTCACCTCGGGCAGCATTTCGCGCACCAGATTGCGCTCAAACGGATTATCATCGAGAAATACAAGGCTGTCCATGCCGATGTTCAGTGTCTTCTGGATCATGCGGATATTATCCGCCTTATTGTCCCAGTTTGCAACAAAAATCGCGATATCCTCAAGACGAAGGATCATCTCCGGGTGCTTCTCAAACGGTTCTTTTGCTGTATCTTCGTTATTTTTGCTGCATACTGCGAGCAGAATGCCGCGGCGTCTGAGCTCCAGCAGCCAGCGCTGCAAAGCCGCAAAAGCCGGTCCGTCGCCGAGTTCGCCGAGCTGAATGCCGTCCATTCCGTCGTCGCCGATCACGCCGCCCCAGAGGGTGTTGTCCAGATCGGTCACAACGCATTTCTTGATGCTGCCGCTGAGCGAAAGCACCGTATCCATCACGCGGGAAGCCACAGCAGGGAGCGCATCCGTCTTGACCGCCATCTTCGCAAGGAACCATGTCCGCGGATCAAAATACGCTTCTTCGCCGAGCCGCACAGCGATTTCGCTCAGTGCGATCGGATAGACATTCGGAAAGCTCTGCGCGGCACTTTCGCCAAGCATCAGATTCAGCTTCCGCACCTGAAACGCAAAGGAAGAAGGCGTGCGCAGTGCGAAGCTCCCGAACACAGCATCCGGCTGCTCAGGATAATCAAATACAAGCAGCTTCGCCTTGCAATTTGCCGTTGCTGCGCGCCAGAGTCCGAGCATTCGTTCACATTCCTGCTCCGCAAACGCAGTCCGTGCAGCGGGGAGCGTTCCATAAAAGCGCTGTTTCAGCTTTTCTGCACAGCAGAAAATCAGGATATAGTCCGGCTGAAACTGATACAGCTCCGACTGCGGGTCAAAAAGCTGCGCTGCCATCTGATCATAGTCCGCGTCATAGACCTTAACCGGCATGCCGCGGCGCACGGATTCACCGGCAATCGCCGCCGAAAGCTGCTGTGTTGCGCAGTCGCCGAGCACAGCCATGCGTTTTTTCGCATCTCCGGCCTGTTTCGCCAGCCGCCGGAGCGCGGTATATGTCACTTGTTCCAAGAGATTCACCTCATATTCTGTCATGTACCTGCGTCGTAGATTCCGAGATCGCCGCCGTATTCCATGATACCGGTCGCGATCGCATCCGCATAGGCATCCAGCCGCTGGTCAAAATATGTATTATCCGTATCCGAAGTCATGAAGCCCATCTCAACCAGACAGCTCGGCATATTCGTATCACGGTTGACCGCGTAATTATCGCCGTCAAAGGTCGTGCGATAGCCCTCGCGGATGCCGCGGTTCTTGGAAATGCCGACATCCTCCAGCAGTTCCATGATATAGCCGGCAAGCCGCTTATCCATGGAATTATCCTTGCTGTTCACCCAGATCTCGATACCGCTGCCGCTCTCCGCGCTGTTGCGGTGAAGCGAAACAAACACATCGGCGTTGATGTCATTTGCGAGCTTGCAGCGATCGTCAAGCGAAATGAACTCGTCAGTTGTTCTGGTCATCTCGACGCGGACATGCGGATATTTCTGAAGCGCATCGCAAACAGCGAGGGCAATCCTCAGATTATCGTCCTTTTCAAGGCGAGTGCCGTCCACATTCGTGCAGCCGCCGTCTCCGCCGCCGTGTCCGGGATCCAGTACGATCACATATTCGTCAGCGCTCTTCTGTGCAGGCATTGCGCCTGAGTGTTCGGAATCAGCGCTGGAAACTGTTCCCGGTATCAGACTGCTGCCGTCCTTGTCCGCACCGTTGTCATCGTGCAGGACAATGATCAGAAGTATCAGCAGAAGCACCGGCAAAAACACAAGCGCCACCCGATCCCATCGGATTCTTCTCTTTTTTGCCATAAGTTATCTCCCATGCCGGATTATACGCCGGCAGAATTTGCGCACACTTGTCCCGTATACGCGTACTTTTGTATTATAACATATTTCGGCAAAAAATGCAAGCAATTCTCTGATGTTTACAGAAATTAACGATTCAATGTGCAGTTTCTTACGCATAAACAAAACCGCCGGATACATTTCCGGCGGCTTTATCCCTATTCCTCGTCTTCCTCATCGCCGCTGTCACGGTTGACAACATATCCCGATAGCCCGGCAAGGCAAAGCGTGATACCGACGATCGGATAGAAAAGCGTCAGGCGGTTTGTTGTGCCGTAGATCTCCAGCGCTCCCTGAAAGGCACTGCCGACGGTCAGTGCAGCAATCCCGCAGTGCCAGAGCATGATGTGAAGCGGCGGCAGCTTATGCGACCCGCGCAGTACCGAGATCAGCATCGGGAGAGCTCCGAGCAGCAGCGGAAATGCAAAGGCGTAGATCATGCAGTACGAGTAGACCTCATGGCTGAAACGCTCATAGACAGCCCCGAAGAATGCAAAGAAGCCTGCCGCGATCAGATCCCAGAGGCAATAGCGCAGCGCCCGCTTGTCTTCATCCGATATAGACAATGTCGCTCACCTTCCTCTCCTCAATGGTGCGGCCGGTATTGGTCGGCTGATTGACGATCTCCCCTTTGAACACCATCGAAGAGGATCCGCCGCCGTCCAGATTGTAGACCGTAGATGCGCCGAGATCCCTGGTAAACTCCGCAAGCTGGAGCAGCGAGAGACCGGCACTTTCCTCCGTTCTGCCGTCAGAAACAACGAAGATATAGTGCAGCGGTTCGATCATGCCGATCGCCGTGCGCGGATTGCTTGCAAGATGTCTGCCGACCTCCTGCCCGTCGGTGACGAGAACCTCGCCGTTTTCGACAAGACCCGGACCGAAGCAGAACGCCTGCCAGACGCCTTCATCGACCAGCTCATCCGCGGTTTTCTCTGCGGAATGCATGATCTGCATGGTTCCGTCCGCATAAACGCAGAGCACATCGGCACCGTTATCGGTACTGCGGTAAGCAACACCGTTGCGGATGACATACCCCTTTTCCTGTGATCCGTAAAAATCGCCGTTCACAGCAAGGATTGCATCATGCGCAGCTGCGATCTCCGAGGTCACGGCTGTCACATTCTTCCCGTAGGTATCATTTGCAAAAGCCGTTTTCAGATACTGCGCCGAGCTCAGCACAACATCCGCGACATAGACACGCGTATCACAGTAGTTATATTCGGACAGGGAAATACTGATATGCTCATCGCTGTATTC
This sequence comes from uncultured Ruminococcus sp., assembly GCA_946531975.1. GTDB lineage: Bacteria > Bacillota > Clostridia > Oscillospirales > Ruminococcaceae > Firm-04. The sequence continues at coordinate 3,229 of CAMNAY010000192.1, forward strand.
CCCGGAAACGCCTTCGCCGTCTGCCGGCTGTGCAAACACGGACGCCGCAAACTTCGACCCGTTTCTGTTGCGGTGCTTCTGCTGATTTTTCTGTGCTTCTGCAAAAGCACTGTTCTCCGCTTCGTCAGTCCCGCTCTGTGCTGCGGAATTTGCCGCTTCATCCGAAAACGCAGTCAGATTCATCTCAGATACGCTGCTTTTCGCATCCGGAATTACAAATGTATCAAGCGCTGCAAACACTGTGAATGCCGTCAGCAAGCACCCGTAGGTCAGCGCAAACTGCTTCAGTTTATCCATTGGTATCCTCCCCTTTCTGACTCTACTATAACCGCTTTCTGTGTCAGGCATATGAAAACACCGTGACAGAAGCAGAAGAATTGCATGCGATGAACAGTGTCACCGCATGCAAACTCATCAGAATCAACCCATTGCCGTTTCGCTGATATAGCTGAGCATTGCACGGACATCGCGGAGATCCA
>CAMNAY010000193.1 GCA_946531975.1 uncultured Ruminococcus sp.
TCGAGAAGCTCGCATTTGAAGCACAGTTCCAGCGGCTCTCGCCCGGCGGCGCGATCAGCTACGTTGAAGTGCCGGATATGCAGGACAACCTCGACGCCGTGCTGGAGGTCATGAAGTTTATCTATGACCACATCATGTATGCCGAGCTGAATACCAAGAGCGATTACTGCCAGTGCTGCGGCTTCGACGGCGAGATCGTCACCGTAGAAGAAGACGGCAAGCTCGTCTGGGAATGCCCGAACTGCCACAACCGCGATCAGTCGAAGATGAACATTGCCCGCCGTACCTGCGGCTATATCGGCACGCAGTACTGGAATCAGGGCAGAACTGCTGAAATTAAGGACAGGGTGCTGCATCTGTGAATGTCGCCAACATCAAAAAAACAGATATTGCCGACGGCATCGGCGTCCGCGTGAGCCTGTTTGTTTCCGGCTGCACGCATCACTGCAAGAACTGCTTTAACCCCGAAACATGGGACTTCTGCTACGGTACCCCGTATACCGCGGAGACCGAACAGGAGCTGATCGACGCACTCAGCCGCCCGTACATCCGCGGACTGACGCTGCTCGGAGGCGAACCCTTTGAGCCGCAGAATCAGCGCGTGCTTGTCACGCTGCTGCGCAGAGTGCGGAAGGAGCTGCCGGAGAAGGACATCTGGAGCTATTCGGGCTACACCTTCGAGGAGCTGACCGGCGATTCCCGCGCACACTGTGAGGTCACCGATGAGATGCTCTCGATGCTCGATGTGCTCGTAGACGGCGAATATGTCGATGAAAAGCGGAATATCCGCCTGCGGTTCCGCGGATCGGAGAATCAGCGGCTGCTGAATGTTCCGGAAAGTCTCAGACAGGGAAAACCGGTTCTGTGGAATGAAAAATGAATCTGATAAAAACAGCGCGCCGTACAGACTGACTGCCCGGCGCGCTGTTTGTCATTCCGGCGCTTTGCCCCCCTCCTGCCGTTCGGTCCGGCTCAGGATCCGCCGGACCGTTTCTGCCGCCTGCCGGTCAAGATACGGCTTATGCAGTGCGGCGATATAGTATTCCTCCAGCGCATCATGGCTTCGCAGCGCGTCCGCAAGAATCCCCACGGTCGTCTCCTCAACGGATGCCGCTGTCTTCATGCAGAAACGCAGCAGCTCACGGTGCTCCTTCAGAAGTGCCGCATCATAAAAGCGGTTCATGCTGACTGCGGTCAGCGGCTGACGGAGCGGTGCGGACATGCCGGCGGCGCCTGCAATCACTGCGAGCCTGCGCTCCGGAAGAATCACATGCGTGACCGGACGGCTGCTCTGCGTCAGAGCATGCGTGACCTCACAGGTCAGTCCGGAATCAGCGGCTTTCTGCACAAACAGCGCCAGCAGCGTCTGTGAAGCCGCAAGGGCATCATCCCGCAGAAGGATCCAGTCATAGTCCTCCGGCAGCAGTGTGAGCCTGCCCTGCGGCGTGACGGCGCTGCACTGCCGGGACAGCACCCTGCCTGTTCCGCTGCCGCGCGGAAGCAGCCGCCGCGCAAAACGTGCCGCATAGCGTTCCAGCTTGTCACGGTTCAGCGCGGACTGACCTGCCGCTGCTGAGGTATCCAGCAGGTCGGAAATGCCGGAAAGCCCGCGCCGCGCCTGCGCATGTGCCGCTTTGTTCTGTGCATACAGATCCAGAATCTCCTGCCGGTGTTCAGCAAGCCGCTCTGTCTTCAGCCCCGCAGCCAGATCGACCGTTTCTCCGGTCACATACGGAAGCGGTGTGCTGCTTTCATGCGGCGCGGTCGCATCGGCAAGGAATACGCCGCGATCCTCCAGCACGACTGCATCCAGCGAATGCGGGTCAGACGCGCAGTGATAAACCGATACGCGCTCGCCGGAAAAAGCTGAAGCAATCTTCTTCAGCAGTGTCGATTTTCCCGTACCGGGACCGCCCTTTAAGTAAAAGCCGTAATATGCAGAATGCTCTGACCAGAATGCGGTCTCAAACCCTGACGGCGAGACACCGCCTAAAAAATATGCTCTTTGCATCGAAACCTCCCTGTTTTCGGCTTTCGCCGTTTGGTCTATCTTATGCAAAGCGCCGTTTTGTGTGCAAACAAAGAAAAAACACGGGATTTCTCCCACCAAATTTTCATTTGACAATCAGGCGGAAATCGTGTATAATGAATGTCGAATTATGGTATTTGGAGGAATCCCGCTTGTTTTTTTGTACCAAAAAAGCGGCACAGTGCGGTTTCGGCATACTACTTCTCTGCTGCATGCTCACGGGCTGCGGCAAGGAGACAGTCAGCCTGACAGAGCCGGCAGATCCGGAAACAGAAATTACAGAAATAACTACAACGGCTGCCGCTGAAAAAGAACCGTCTTATCTGTGCTACGTCAAAAATCTTGACGGCAACGGAAAACTGATTGCGTCCGTTCCGCATTTTACACAAACGGAAACCTATCTGACTGCCTGCGAATCCCTTGCTGCTGTCTCAATGCTTCGTTATTACGGCGTCAGCATCACACCGGAGGAATTCATCGAACAGTATCTGCCGGTCACGGATTATCCGATGTGGTCGCCGGAGGATAACCTGCTGCACGGCGAACACCCGCAGAAATATTTTCTCGGAGATCCCATGGCGGCGGACGGCTACGGCTGCTACAACGGTCCCATTGCCGCAGGTGTCAACAAAATTGCGGACGGGCTTGCGATCGAGATGAACGGCACCTCGCTGAAAAATCTCTGTGAACGCTATATTGACATCGGTCAGCCTGTCCTGATCTGGGCGAGCATGAACATGGATCCGGTCATTCCCGGTCATTCATGGCTGCTTCCCGACGGAGAGGAATTCACGTTTCTTTGTCCGGAGCATGCGCTCGTGCTGATCGGCTATGATGACGCGTGCTATTATTTCAGCGACTCGATGAAAGAGGCGCCGATCGTATCCTATCCAAAGGAGCAGGTCGAGACTGCATATCTTGCATTCGGAAGAATGGCAGTCATCTTTGACCCTGCCAGGCTGAAGGATGTTCCGGAAGGAATGCGGGCAGAACATCCGGCTCAGGTTATTTATGGGGATTATGAATACGAACCGGAAATACCGGAGATTGAGGTCATACCGGTACCGGAAGAAACGGAGCCGGCTCCCGTACAGGTGATTCCGGAGACTGAGTTTCCGCCGGCTCCTGCAACAGAGCCACAGCCGGAAGTGCCTCCGATCCCGGAGGAGCCGCCTGTTCCGGAGGAAGCCGCAGAGACAACCGTTCCCGTGATCACAGAAGACCATGAACCGGAACTTCCCTGACAGAATCAGACAGCGAAAAGCCCCGAAGCGATGCAGCAGATCGCTTCGGGGTCTTATTTCCGTATTCACATTGTATCCTCAGCCAAGGCTCTCTGTGCCTGCAATTTTATCAAAGCCCGGCTCCTTGCCGGTCATCTGATTGACATAGAACTGAAGAATAAACTGCGCATCATCTGCACCAAGCTTCCCGTCGCCGTTGATATCGCAGGCTGCTGTCTGCTCGGCAGTCGCAGAATTGCTTGTGGTTTTTCCGACCAGTCCCGCAACATACTCCATCAGCACATGCTGTGCATCCTCAGCCTCGACGGTTCCGTCGCCGTCAAAATCGCCGCGGAACAGCGTGTATCGCTTGAAGGTGATGCGGTTCACGGAAGTCAGGGCAGTTGCCTTTACCTCCTGCTCTCCGAGTGTGATCTGCGG
>CAMNAY010000194.1 GCA_946531975.1 uncultured Ruminococcus sp.
TCGGCGGCGGCGATGCGCTTTTCTCCGGCTGTGAGATCCGTTCGGTCGCGGATGTGCGCGGCGGCGGATATGCTGCGGCACCTGCACATGCGGCAGAGCAGCAGATCGGATTTGTCTTTGCGGACTGCCGCTTCACCTGTGACGGTGCAGTCGCCGATGAATCGGTATTCCTCGCACGCCCCTGGCGCGATTACGGAAAATGCAGCTTCATTGCCTGCACCTACGGAAGACATATCACGCCGGAAGGCTTCAACAAATGGAACGATACGGCGCGCGACCGGACTGCGCGTTTTTCAGAATTCGGCGAGATCCCGCCGGGCAGAGTGCCGTGGAGCAGGCGGCTCACGCCCGTAGAAAAGGATGCGCTCCTGCGCTTTTTTGACTGATCACGGAAAGGAGGCGGATTATGAACAACAGCATTGTCTACGCCGGCAAGCACCTCATCACCTATTCGACAAAGCAGCATACGCACAGCGAATGGGAGCTTGTCTACTGCACGAGCGGAAAGGGACAGTTTGAATTCGGCGGTCTTACGCTGAAATACGGTGTGGGCGATCTGGTGATCATTCCGCCGCATGTGCAGCATGCGAATGTCAGCGACGAGGGCTTCACGAATGTGCATCTGAACATTGCCGATGCAGCCTTCCGCTTCCGCGAGCCGCAGCTCCTTACCGATGACGGCGACGGCCATATCCTCAAGGCGTTCAATGATTCTTTTTTCTTTTTCAACAGCAATCTCGATACAAAGAATCTCCTGACAGATGCACTCGGCAATCTGATTGTCAACTATGTTTCCGCATTCCGGCATCTCAAGCCGCTGCCCGGCGTGGTCGATGACATCAAGGGCACAATCCTCCGCAATTTTACGGACTGCGGCTTTGAACTGGACAAATATCTGGAAACCGTGCCGTTTACCTATGATTATCTGCGAAAGCTCTGCAAGCGCGAAATGGGCATCACGCCGCATGCGTTTCTGACAAGCCTGCGGATGCAGATGGCGGAAAAGCTGCTCTGCTCCTCCGGGCTGATCGAACTGAACATCTCCGAGATCGCCTATAACTGCGGATATTCCGATGCGCTGTATTTTTCGAGAGTGTTCAAAAAGACATACGGCTGCTCGCCGAAGCAATACGCGCTTTCGCACAGAAAGGAAACCGTGAGAGCGTTCTGAGAAAGAGAGGACATCATGGCGTTCAGTATCATCAATGAGGCGCGCCGCTGCCTGAACTGTAAAAATCCCTCCTGCACAAAAGGCTGTCCGATCAGCACACCGATTCCGGATGTGATCCGTACATTCCTGGAGGGCGACATCGACAAGGCAGGCGCCATGCTCTTTGAAAACAATCCGCTGAGCATGATCTGTTCGCTGATCTGCAATCAGGAGAAGCAGTGTGAAGGACACTGCGTGCTTGCGCGGAAGGGCTCGCCGGTGATTTTCAGCAATATTGAGAATTACATCAGCGACGCATATTTCGATAAAATTGATTTTGGCAGCATTGAGAAAAAAGGCGTGAAGGTCGGCGTCATCGGCGGCGGACCGGCAGGCATTACAATCGCGATTCTGCTGGCACGCAAGGGCTATGACATCACAATCTTTGAATCCCGCGAGAAAATCGGCGGTGTGCTGCGGTACGGCATCCCGGAATTCCGGCTGCCGAAGCAGAATATTGAGCGCTACAAGAACATGATGCTTTCGCTTGGAATCAGAATCCGCCCGAATACTTCCATCGGTATCACAATCACCGTGGACGACCTGTTCCGCGACGGCTACCGTGCAATTTTCATCGGCACAGGCGTCTGGAGACCGAAGACGCTGGGCATCAAGGGCGAGAGCCTCGGAAATGTGCATTTCGCGATCAACTATCTGACGAACCCGGATGTTTATATGCTCGGCGACAGCCTGAATGTGATCGGCGCGGGCAATTCCGCAATGGATGTTGCGCGCACGGCGCTGCGGCACGGCTGCCGGAAGGTGACGGTGTTTGCGCGGTCGGAGCATATCGCCGCCAGCGTCTCCGAAGTGGAGTACGCAAAGATCGACGGCGTCAAGTTTGTGACCGGCGTTGAGCCCCTTGAGATCACCGATGAAGGCGTGATCTTTGTGCAGGTCGAGCGCGGGGAAGACGGCAGCCGGCACAGAGTTGCGGGAACAGAAAAGCTCTATCCTGCGGCATCGACGATCATTGCAGTCTCGCAGGGGCCGCGTGACAGAATCGTGTCGTCAACCACCGGCATTGATGTGACGGACAGAGGTCTGCTGGTGACAAACACCTACGGAAAAACAACACGCGACGGAATATTTGCGGCAGGAGATGTTGTGCTCGGTGCCAGAACCGTTGTGGAAGCGGTCAATTATTCCAAGCAGGTCGCAGAGGCAATGGATGAATATTTGTGCAGCTTAAAAAAACAGGAAGTCTGATGTGTAAAAATGACCGTTTTTGTCAGGCAAAGGAAGCGGTTATTTGTGTGCGGTGAGTTCTGATTTTTGAATCAGTTATGCTGCGGACCGTGCAAACGGAAAAATCACATCGGAGCATTATATTTTTTGAACGCCGCGGCATTTTGCTGCGGCGTTTTTCGTTTTGAAAAGACTTGAAAATCCATGCACTCCGCATGGATCATTTTTTTTGCAGAATGTCCGAAATGTGCATAAACAGTCTGCTATTTGAAATGTACTGTTTTGCTGTTTTTGGGTACAATAAATATAAAGAGATGAGCAGCGTCTGCGAATGGTTCAAAGCCTGCTTGTCAAACATCAAAGGAATGAACAGAATGAACCTGACACTGAAACAATACCGGGCGGTCGATCTCAGCATTCTGCTGTTCATACTGGCCGCTGCGGAGGCACTCATTTCGGTGGCTGCCGGGAAATGGTTTCCGGGTGAGCTTTATGTGCTTTCGCCGACAGTCGCGGTGACTGCAATCGTGATGATGCGCTGGGGTGCATACGCTGCGCTGCATGCGTTCGGCGGCGGTCTTGCATACTGCATCGCATCCGGCGCGAGCCCGAAGCAGTTTGCAGTCTACTGCCTCGGCAACTGCTTTGCACTGGCGGCGCTTCCGCTGCTGCTGAAGCTGAAAAAAGAGCGGGTGCGCTCCGGCGCACTGCTTACGGCGCTGTATACAGCCGCGGTATTCTGCGCGGTGCAGATCGGAAGATGGCTCGTCGGGCTCTGCTTCGGCGGAACGGCGGGCGACATCGTTTCGCTGTTTGCCGCGGATTCGCTTTCGCTGGTGTTTGCGCTGGTAACAGTGCAGATTGCGAGAAGAACAGACGGGCTGTTTGAAGATCAGATCGCCTATCTGATCCGCACGCAGGCAGAGCGCAGAAAGGCGGATCTGCCCGACGGCGGAGATACGGAATACGGAAATATCTGATACTCTGACAGACAAAAATATAAGGGAGGATGAAAAATGGACATCAAAGCTGCCGATTATCTCATATTTGATGAGGAAAGCGGCACCTACATCGAAAACCCTGAGCAGATTGTCCGGGATGATGTGGAAAAGCACTACTGGCGGAATGTGGCAAAGACTGTGATCAAGGACTGGCGGCTCTATCTGATGCTTGTACCGATGATCGCGGTGTTCCTGCTGTGGCGCTATCTGCCGATGTATGAACTGCTCGGCTGCTTCAAGCAGACGGAGGATGCAAAAACAGTCG
>CAMNAY010000195.1 GCA_946531975.1 uncultured Ruminococcus sp.
ACTTTTATGCTGACGGACAGCGAACAATATGAAAACGGCGGATATGAAAGGCTTTTGCAGCATTTGAAGCAGCCGGACAACCGCACGGTCAAAGTGACATTCACGCTGAAAAATGACAAGCCTGCTGACGGAAAGCTCGACCTTGAATCACTCGCAGAAGCGTATCACGACAGTCTGTTTCTCGAACTGGAACTGCTGGGATGGGGGCTGTTCCCATACAGCATCTACGAAAAAACGCTCGCGGAACAAGCCGCAGATAAAGGAGTATGACTATGGAATTACCGGAGATCCGTACCGAACTCGATCAGGTTGACAGGGAGCTGCTCGCGCTCTTTGTCCGGCGCATGGAGCTGATCGACAAGGTTGCAGATGCCAAGCGCCGCGACCCCTCGCGCCCGCTCTATGATCCCGTGCGTGAACGGGAGATTCTTCGCAATGTCCGCGAGCATGCCGGACAGTTCGGTGATGCATCGCATCAGCTGTTCCGCATGATCCTTGAACTTTCCCGCGCCAGACAGGCTGCACAGCTCATCCCCGCGACCAATGTCGCGGCAAGAGTCGCGGCAATGTGCGCGAATGAACAGTCTGTTTTTCCGCAAGCCGGACGCATTGCGGTATCCGGTGTTGAGGGCTGCCATGCGGGTGCTGCTGCCGACCGGCTGTTCCCGAAAGGCGATATCGTCTTTATGGACGGCTTCCGCGCCGTCGTGCAGGCGGTGCAGGCGGGACTTTGTCAGTTCGGCATCCTGCCGATCGAAAACAGCGTGCAGGGCTCGGTGCGGCAGGTTTGTGATCTGCTGCGCGTGCCCGATCTCTGCATCGTCCGGAGCGTGAGACTGCTCATCCGTCATGTGCTGCTGACGCAGAGAAATGCACAGCTCAGCGATATCAGGACAATCTACACGCATGAGCAGGCTGCCGGTCAGTGCAGCAGATTCCTCAGTACGCTCACCGGTGTCGATGTTGTCCCCTGCACCAGCACTGCCCATGCTGCACAGCGCGCTGCGCAGGCGCATGACAAATCCGTCGCGGCAATCGCCGGTGAAGCCTGCGCAAAGCTCTACGGGCTTTCGGTGCTGAGCGATCAGATTCAGAACGAAAGCAACAACGATACGCGCTTTTTGTGTGTTGCAAAGGGTGCTTCGTTCTATGCCGGAGCCGACCGCATGAGCATTCTCGTCAACTGTGCCAACTCCCCCGGCGCGCTCTATCAGATGATCGCAAAGATCTCCGCGCTCGGCATCAACATGTGCAAGCTCGAAAGTATGCCGATTCCCGGTACCAATTTCTCTTACCGGTTCTTCATGGATCTGGAATGCAATCTGCATCAGGACGGTGTGCTGGGGCTGCTCTGCGAAATGGAGCATACCTGTGATTCCTTCTCGCTGCTGGGCAATTACAGCGAACTGATCGGCTGACAGTGCGCGGTGACGATTAACGAAAGGCGGCACAGCCGCGCCGCCCCCAATGCGCTTCATAGCCGCTGCAAGCGTGCAGCGGGGAATCGCGTTTTCTCCGAATGCTATTCTATATTGAGACTGAAAGAATTTGTACTGATGATGAAAGATAAACGATTTATTTGAGGAGGTCTTCGATGACTGATTTCAAAACGCCTTACGGGCTGATCGGGCGCAAGCTCGGTCACAGCATCTCGCCTGAGATTCATATGGCGCTCGGCAATCCGCATTACTCGCTCTATGAGCTGGAACCCGATGAGCTTGCCGATTTTCTCAGCGATGAACGCCTGAAAGCGCTCAATGTCACCATTCCCTATAAGATTGACGTCATCCCGCTCTGTGCGTCGCTTGACCCGCTTGCGGAGGCAATCGGCAGCGTCAATACGCTGGTGCGGCAGGAGAACGGTCAGTGGAAGGGCTATAACACCGACGCCTACGGTCTGCGCTGCATGATGCGCGCAGGCGGGCTGTCCTTCGACGGCGCCGATGTGCTTGTTCTCGGAAACGGCGGCGTGTCACAGACCATTCAGGCGATTGCAAAGCTCGACGGATGCAAAACGCTGACCGTCCTTGACCTGACCGGCACGGAATACACCTACGATGATCTGCCGAAATTCTACGCAGATACGACGCTGATCGTCAATGCAACACCCGTCGGCATGTACCCCAATGCCGGCAGGTCGCTGGTCGATCTGACGAAATTCCCGAAGCTGCGCGGTGTCGCGGATGTCATCTATAATCCCGCACGCACGGCGCTGCTGCTTCAGGCGGAAGCCCTCGGCATTCCCTGTGCAGGCGGTCTGACCATGCTCGTTGCGCAGGCAAAGCAGGCGGCTGAGTATTTCTTCGGGAAGCCGATCGACGATGCGAAGATTACCGAGATCGGTGCGGAAATGCAGCGCGATGCGGAAAATATCGTGCTGATCGGGATGCCCGGATGCGGAAAATCGACCATTGGAAATGCGCTCGAAGCACTGACCCGCAGAACGCAGATTGACCTCGATGCGGAGATCGTCAAAAAAGCAGGAAAACCGATTCCGGAGATCTTTGCGGAAGGCGGGGAAGATGCGTTCCGGAAGATCGAATCGGAGGTTGTGCGGGAGCAGAGCGCTGCGAGAGGTGTCATTCTCGTTACAGGCGGCGGTGTCGTGACGCGGCAGGAGAACTATGCGCCGCTCCGCAGCAACGGCAGACTCTATCATATCACCAGACCGGTCGCGGAGCTCAGCCGTGAGGGCAGACCCCTTTCGCTGAATGCTGACCTCAATGAAATGGCGGCAAAGCGGATGCCGCTCTATCAGCAGTTCGCTGATGCGGAAATTGCAAACAACAGCTCGCCCGAAGCGGCGGCAGAACAGATCTGGAGGGATTTCCATGCATATACTCGTGCTGAATGGTCCGAATTTGAACATGCTCGGCATTCGTGAGCCGGAGCATTACGGGACGCAGACGCTTGCTGATCTGGAGAATATGCTGCACGAAGAAGCAGTCCGGCTCGGCATCACGATCGAATGCTGTCAGTCGAACCATGAGGGCGATCTCGTGGACAAAATTCAGGCTGCCTACGGCAAGGCGGACGGCATCCTCATCAATCCCGCCGCCTATACGCACACCAGCGTTGCGCTGCTCGATGCCGTGAAAGCGGTCTCGCTGCCGACGGTTGAGGTGCATATCTCTGACCCCGATTCCCGCGATGAGTTCCGGAAGATTTCGTTCATCCGGCAGGCGTGCATCGCGACGGTCAAGGGCAAGGGCTTTCCCGGATATCTGGAAGGCTTGCAGCTTCTTGTGAAGCATATCGCGTGCGGCGGCGGGAGATAGCATTCTCACCGAGTGCTGATTGAGCGCACAATAAAAGTTTTGGTTGAGCTTATGATACGCGGAGCCCAGAGAGGGAGGGTAATAAGGAAGGAGAGTGTGAGAGGGAACCTTAAGAGGGAGGGGGAGACCGGAGCGCAGCGACGACTTCCCCGCCCTCTTGTGGTTCCCTCTCACATTTGCGCCCCGCGCCCGGCGAAAAAATCAGACAGGACACAGGATAAAGAGAGAATGACAAAAATCAAATGCATTTCTATCACTGAAATTTCAAATCCGTGCGCCAAAGTTCCTCCTCTCAGATTTTCGTCTGTACAAGAGAAGTATGTGTTATTTTGTAATGGGGGAAGGAAAACTCTTGTTTTCCTTCCCCCAA
>CAMNAY010000196.1 GCA_946531975.1 uncultured Ruminococcus sp.
TACAATGCCCCGAAGCACTTTGAAGTGCTTCGGGGCAAAACTTCTATATGCGTACTCGTCTTATTGTCGGGCGGGCTGTTTTTTATTCCGCTGCGGGCTGTGCAGGCTGATTTACCACATGCTGCGGGTTGCCGTTCAGCCAGCCGCGCAGGTTGTCTTCGGTGATATCCAGCAGTCTGCGGCGCGTCTCCAGCGGCGTCCAGCCGATATGCGGCGTGATGATGCAGTTCTTCGCCGTTTTGAGCGGCGTATCTGCCTGCATCGGCTCAGTCGTCAGCACATCCAGATAGGCTGCGGCGAGCATATCGTGGTTCAGTGCATCTGCAAGGTCCTGCTCAACGACCGTTCCGCCGCGGGAGGTGTTGATCAGCACGGCGGTCTCCTTCATGCGGGCAAGCGTCTTTTTGCAGACCAGACCCGCAGTCTGATCGGTGAGCGGGCAGTGCAGCGTCAGGATATCCGCAGCCGCGAATACCTCGTCGGTGCTGAGAACCGGATACGGGCAGTTCTCCGGCTGTGTGCGGGTCGCAATGACCACCGACATGCCGAACGCTGCCGCGATCTTCGCGACCTGCTTTCCGATATTGCCGTAGCCGATGATGCCGAGGGTCTTGCCGCGCAGCTCTCCCGTCGGATACGGGAAATAGGAGAAGGTCGGCGCTGTTTCCCATTTGCCGAGCTGTACATCCATATTGTACAGCGCAACACGCTGGAAATGGTCGAAGATATACGCAAACACAAGCTGTGTCACGGCGTCGGTCGAGTAGCTGCCTGCATTGCAGACGGGAATTCCCTTCTCATTTGCCGCATCCAGATCGACGTTATTGAAGCCGGTCGCGAGAATGCCGATGTAGCGGATCTTCGGGCAGGCGTCCAGCACCTCCCGCGTCAGCAGCACCTTGTTGCAGATGACGACATCCGCATCCCCGATGTTCTGCACGGTCTCCTCCGGCTTTGTCGCACGGAAGACATCCACATGCTCCGCCATCGACGCGAAGCGCTTGGCGCTGACCTCCGATTTATTGTATGCCATGGTATCCCAGTCGAGGATCGCGATTTGTTTTGCACGCATAGATCAAGCCTCCGTCGGTTCAGTCGGTGCAGCGGGCGGGTCGGTCGGTGCGGAATCCTTCCCGGCTTCCTCTGCTGCCTTTTTCGCCTTTTCTGCGCGGTTGATGCGGGAAGACTGCACAATGTTCATCACAAGGGCGGTCAGCAGCAGCACGGCTTCGGCAATGCCCACGCCGTAAAACAGCGTGTTATTCTCCGGCGCCGCATAGATCAGCAGCGATACGGCAAATGCCGCCGCCATGACAAGCTGATACCAGCGCCGTGTCCGCACGAACTGAATGATAAAAAACAGAACCGCACAGATGACGAAGATGACATGCTTTTGCATGCCGATTGCAAACAGATTGGTGTTCATAGTGAAAAAACGCTCCTTTAATTTATGACTCACAGACGGGAAAGCCGGTCATTTTGCGGCTTCCGCGTCGTAGAATACGCGATATTTCTTCTTGTTGTGCGAGTAGGCGCTGATGACCAGCCCGACACAGAGGTACATCGACAGCATTGCGGTTCCGCCGGCACTGAAGAACGGCAGCGGAATACCGATGACCGGCATGACCTTCAGAACCATGCCGATGTTCATGATGTCGTGTGTGAACAGAATCGCGAAAACGCCCATGCAGATTGTTTTGCCCATGGTGTCCTTTGCGGCGCGGCTGTCTGCGAAGATCCGCAGGCAGATCAGCGCCAGCACGACAATCACGGCAACGGCGCCGACAAAGCCGAAGGCTTCTCCGATGAATGCGAAGATAAAGTCATTGTGCATTTCCGGCACTGTGACATACTCCGCGGAATGCAGCCCCTTGCCGAACAGATTGCCGGATTTGACCGCGGCAATGCCGAGATCCTGCTGATATTCCAGTCCCAGCGGATCGGTTCCGGGGTTCAGCAGCACACGGATGCGTCCGCGGTGGACTTCTCCGAAGGCGTATGTCCAGACTGCCCAGATCATCAGCGGCATCAGTGCCGCGCCGCCGAGCAGATACCAGAACGAAAGCCCCGCCGCAAACAGCATGAAGATCGTCATGGATGCAAAAATGATCGCGGTGCCGTAGTCACCCTGCACAGCGACGATGCCTGCCGGAATTGCGGCATGCATCAGCAGCAGGAACAGGTGCAGCGGCTGATTCAGCTTTTCCGTGACCTTGGAGATATGCAGGGAAAAGGTGATGAGAAAGACCAGCTTCAGGATTTCCGACGGCTGCACCTGAATGAAGCCGAAGTCGATCCAGTTGACGTCGTCCGCGCCCTCTCTGCCGTATCCGAGGCTCGTGAATGTCAGTCCGACCAGACCCAGCGCGACCGGTACATATAAAAACCAGAACCGCGCAAGCTTATGATAGTCGATGGAGGCGACCACGACGCAGCCGGCAAGACCCAGCCCCATGGAAATCAGCTGGACAATCCAGTCGTTCGAGTCCACCTCATCGGTGATGTGCTGTACCCACATCGTGCGCAGCAGCAGCACACTCATGCCGGCGCAGAACGAAATCAGCACCAGCAGCGGAATGTCCAGCCGCTTCAGCAGCCCTGTCCGGCTGTCCGATGAATCGTAATGTTTCAATTTGTGTTCTCCTGTCTGATGTGTTTCTTTTGCTTTTATTATCTGTATCGCGGCGGAATTTATGCCCGCCGCGCTGCTTCTCTGTCTGTATCAGCTGTTTGCGGAGCTGCGCCAGTATTTGCGGTCCAGCGTGCGGTACTGCACGGCTTCCGCGATCTGCGGCGCATCAATGACCTCGGCGCCCTGCATATCCGCCGCAGTACGTGCGACCTTCAGCAGCCGGTCATAGGCTCTCGCGGAGAGTCCCAGCTTCTCAAAGACTGCTTTCAGCATTGTTTTTGCCCGGTCGGTCATCGGACAGAACTGCGCGAGCTTATCCGGTGTGATGCGGGCGTTGCAGGTGATGCCGGTGCCGGCGAAGCGTTCATTCTGGATGCTCCGCGCAGCAATGACCCGCTTGCGGATCTCCGAACTCGGCTCCTCCTTTTTCGTTTCCGCGAGATCGTCGAAGGTGACCGGAGCCGCTTCGATATGCAGATCAAACCGGTCCAGCAGCGGACCGGAGATGCGGTTGAGGTACTGTGCCGCAGCGCGCTGCCCGCAGGTGCAGGGGCGCGTCGGATGCCCCAGATATCCGCAGGGACAGGGGTTCATTGCGGCGATCAGCATAATCGAGCACGGATAGCGGATTGTGCCTGCCGCACGGGAGATTGTGACCTCGCGGTCTTCGAGCGGCTGCCGGAGAATTTCCAGTGTTCTGCGGTCGAATTCGGCAAGCTCATCGAGAAAGAGCAGGCCGTTATGGGCAAGCGAGATCTCGCCCGGATGCGGGATTGTCCCGCCGCCGGCGAGTCCGGCGGATGAAATCGTGTGATGCGGGGAGCGGAACGGTCTTGCCGTGACCAGCGGATGCTCGGCATCAAGCAGTCCGGCGACTGAATGGATCATCGTGGTCTCAATGGATTCGGCAAAGGTCAGCTCCGGCAGGATTCCGGGCATCCGCTTTGCGAGCATACTCTTTCCGCTGCCCGGCGTAGCGATCATCAGGGCATTGTGCCCGCCTGCCGCAGCA
>CAMNAY010000197.1 GCA_946531975.1 uncultured Ruminococcus sp.
AGGAAATGTCGCGGAATGTCGCCGCGCTGCTGCCGATGCAGACAGAAAGCCAAGTGCAGGAAGATAAGCCTGCGCAGAAGGGAGAATAACCACCTATGAATCGCAGAATTGATTACGGCAAGATCGCGCTGATCCTGACAATCGTCATTCTCGGAATCTTCGCTGTGGACTTCTGCCGCCGCCTATACAGCGACTGGCAGGGTGCAAAGGGTACACTGAATGTACATACATCATCATCGCAGGTTGAATCCATCTCTGATGCTTCCTCCTACGATCCGCTTGTGCCGGAGGAAACCGGCGAAACCGGTACGACAACCGGCGCGGGCGCAAATGCAGGTCCCGACACAACAACGACCGCTGCTGCGCCGCTCACACCGCCCGCAGATTACAGCACATTACAGGTTTCAACCGCTGACACAATCAAGGGCAGCCTGATCCTTGTCAATGAGGAACATGCATTCAGCGGTGCGGCGGATCTCACGACCTTCGCGGATATCAATTACTCGCATCTGCGTCTGCCGAGAACAGATCTCCAGCTCAACACTGCAATGGCAACCTCGCTGGTTTCGCTTTTCAATGATTTCTACAACGCGACAGGATTCGGCAATCTGCTTGTCTATTCGACCACGCAGGAGCCCGGCTCCGCACAGTACGGTCTCGGCGTTCCTGAGCGTGCTGCCGGTCTTTCTATGGATATCGGCATTCTCAGCGAAACCTCGCACACTCCGTACAGCTCCGCCTCTTATCCGTGGCTCGCGCAGCACGCAGTTGATTACGGCTTCATCCAGCGCTTCCCGGCAGGCAAGGAGGAGCAGACAGGTCACAACGCGATGGAATGGCATCTCCGCTATGTCGGCGAGCCTCACGCACAGTATATGAAGACCAATGATCTCTGCCTCGAAGAATACCTCGCACTTGTCCGCGAGCACCCGTGGGACAAAGAGCATCTCTCTATCGAAGTCAAAGGCATTATCTACGAGATCTACTATGTTAAGGCCGGCGCAACTGCAACAACCGATATTCCGTACCTGAACGGTACCGATCCGATCATCTCCGGCGACAACATGAACGGCTTTGTCGTAGCATGTGCAAAGACCGGCAGCACCGGCAATGAGCCTGCTGTGGTCATCGGCGACGAAACCACTCCCGCAGCGGAGTAAGCATAAACAATAAGGCAGGATGTAACAAGCATCCTGCCTTTGCTATATCTGATTCTCATGTATACAGAAGAAAGGGCAGGGCGTAAAACCCTGCCTTTCGTTGTTTTACTCCAATTTGCCGCTCAGCTGTAACCCGGTGACCACAAACAGCACCAGGCAGAAGATCAGCAGAAGGATGCAGCCAACATTCAGCCATGCAGCCTTTCTGAGCTTTGCCTTTTCCAGCGGTACCTCAGCGGGCTCGAGCTTGAATTTCTTGCGGTTCACGATGAGAAGCACGAAACCTGCAATCGCAAGTCCGTATTCACAAGTCACGAAAATCAGAAGCGGGATGAGCTGCGGGAGCATTTCGAGCAGCCCGGAAAAATCGTTTTTCTCAGCGAGCTCAAGGAAGCCCTCGAAATCTATCCCTCGGAGGATTGCGCCGGAGATCACGCTGCCGCAGAAATTGATGATCATATGCATCGCGATCGTATACTGGATCTTTCCTGTACGGGTATAGATAAACGCAAAGAACATACCGAGCATTGCCGCGAAGAAACATTGCGAGAAATTGCCGTGGAACAGACCGAACATGATGCCGGACATCAGAATCGCTGTGCCCTCGCCGTATTTGCGGACACGGTCGATCAGGAACTTGCGGAAGATCAGCTCCTCTATGATTGGCGCACCGAGCACTGCGAAGATCGTGATGGCGAGACTTCCTTCACCGAGGATGCCTTCGTTCAGTACAGAGGAGTCAATCTTGAAGCCGAAGATAGCGCCGAAAATCAGATTGACGAAATTTCCGATCAGCGCTCCGGCAACCATAAATGCAAAGCACATGATCACCGCAATCACAAATTGCCCCGGCTTCATGCTGTATTGTTTCGGCGGAGAAGGCTTGATCGCCTTGCCAATCAGTAAAAAGATCGGAAACGCAATGAAATACATCGGTACAAAGTTAAAGACATATTCCAGATTCTTTGACATATTCTCATCGAAACCTGTCAGCTTCAGAATCAGGAACACACCGCCGACAAGAAGCTGTCCGATGAGTCCGTAGAGCATGATGTTCAGAAGCGAGAAAGAGTAGCTGTGCTTCGCTTCCTTGTAAACGGCCTCTGTATCAACCGGCGGCTCCGGCTGAACGGCTGTTTCAGTCCCGATGATTTCGGGCTGATTGAAATTTTCTTCCATTTCCCATACCTCATATTATCGGAAAAGCAGCGGCACAAGGGTCACTGCTTTTCCGTATTTTTTATTTCTTCGGATCAATCAGCATACCGCCGGTCTTGGGGTCAATGCCGCGGGCACGAAGCTGCTTCTCGAAGTCACGGTTGATCTTCTCAGTGCGCTTGCGGCGTTTCGCCTCAGCAGCAGAGATCGGACCTGTAGGCTCCGGCTCAGCAGGCTTTGCAGCAGCTCTCGGCTTCGGCTTCGCAGCCGCTGCACGCTTCTTCTTGTCCGGAATATGATACTCGGAGTAGTTGATTGCCTTGCCTTCGTCGTGCGGCTGATTGGGGTTCTCGATGCCCATAGATGCCATCAGAGCATCCATATCGAGCACAGGTGCTGCGGCTCCGCCCGGAACCATCGGCGCGCCGGTCAGCGGATTTGTCGGGATACCGGCAGAAGGCTGCTCAGGCGGCGTGCTGTAGACAGGCTCGGTGATCGGAATCGGATTGCCCATTGCATCGTATGTCTGGAAAATCTGACGGCCGTCTGCACCGTAGCCGACAAACAGCGGCACAGGGCCTTCCGGTTCGGCGGCTCTCTTCGGCTGTACCGGCTGCTGATAAACAGGCGGTGCGGCAGGCTGCGGTACAGGCGGAGCTGTCGGAACATTCAGCGTCGGGACAGGAGCCTGCGGCGTGCGCTGTGCAGTCGGAACGGTTGTAATCTCGGGAATCACAGGAGCGGGTGCAGGCGCAGCGGGCTGACCCAGCCGTGATTGCAGCGTAGGCGCTTCGGGCACATGCAGAACAGGTGCAGCAGGCGCAGCTGCCGGAGCAGTCGGAACTGTTGCAATCGAAGGTGCTGCCGGCGCAGGAGCACTTCCGGCACCCGGCATCAGGAGCAGGTCATCCAGCGAATCGCTGAGCGACGGTGCAGGAGCCGGTGCGGAGGGCGCAGAAGGAACCGTAAATGCCTCGAGACCGGTCGGTGCGGGCGCAGGCTGCGGTGCAGGTGCGGGCATCGGACGGACAGGCGGCGCAGAAGGAACCGTGAACGCTTCCAGACCGCTTGGCGCGGGTGTCGGTGTTACATCGACAACATCCTCAGGAATCGGAACCTGCGGCCGCTGCACAGGGGCATCGGTCACAGTGACGGTCGGAGAAGACGGTGTCGGAGCACCGAACAGGCTGTCAGCTACACTGCCGAGCGGGTCAGCAGGTGCGGCGCCGGGCACAGGCTCAGAGAACTGTGCAAGAATATCGTCTGCGACAGGACGCGGAGGCGTGCTCGGCACAGAGAACTGTGCAAG
>CAMNAY010000198.1 GCA_946531975.1 uncultured Ruminococcus sp.
AGTGTGATCTGCGGGCTGACATCTTCATTCTTCTCTGCCATTTCCAAATCACAGAAGAAGCCGACTGCACTGCGGTCATATGCCCCGCCGGAATAATCGCTGTTTTCGATCGTAAAGTCAATCTCTGCGGTTGAAAGCACCGGACTCGCCAGCACCAGCGCAGAAGAAATGCGGATCGTATATTCGCCCGGCTCCATGCGGTAGAAATACGGCTCATTCTCCTCCTGATAGAAACGGTTGCTGAACAGAAGCAGATTTTCGCGCTCCGGCGAATGCTGAATGATATCGACCTGATACTTATTCCAGAGCGGTCCGAACACGGCAATATAATCATTGCCCGCAGGATCGTAGTCATCATAGAGCGGCTCGACGAACGTCACAGCCTCCGGAAACACACCCGGCGGCTCCGCCGTTTCTGCGGAAACACCCGAAACCGGCATTGCCGACGCTGCCAGCAGCAGTGCCGCTGCCGCGCTGAAGCCTTTTTTCATCTTCATTTGCATCATTACCTCCGTAAACGGAATGAAATCCGTTAAGAAATCATAGTAAAAGTATATCACAAGCCAGCGCCTTTGTCAAGCTTGGCGAGCCGGAAACGAATGGTCTGCATTGTGCGCCGTTTGATTCTCAAATTTACCCTCCGGAACTTTTTTCACATGCACCCATTGCACTTTTCAGTATTATATGGTATAATAACCATGTATTCCCACTATTACGAAAGAAAGGAACTCCATGTTATACGCAGTTGCGATTCTCCTGCTTCTCTTCTTTTCGTCCATGTTCTCCGCCTGCGAAACGGCGTTTTCCAGTGTCAATAAGATCCGGCTGAAAGCAGCAGCACAGCAGGGCGATAAAAAATCTGCAAAAGCTCTGGTACTGGCAGAGGCATTCGATCAGGCGCTGACAGCAATCCTGATCGGCAATAATCTGGTCAATATTCTCTCCGCCTCCCTCGGAACCATTCTGTTCACGCTCTGGTTCGGCAAGGGCGGCGTCGGCATTTCCACTGCTGCGATGACTGTTCTTGTCCTGATCTTCGGCGAGATTCTTCCGAAATCCTATGCCAAATCCCATGCGGAGAAGCTCGTCCGCTTCTTTACAGCGCCGCTCTCCGCACTGATCTGGATTCTGAAGCCGCTGATTCTGCTGTTCAACCGGCTCTCACGCCTCGTGCAGAGCAAGGGCGGCGAACCCTCCGTTACAGAGGATGAGCTGAAGGTCATCGTGGAGCAGATCGAGGAGGAGGGCGTACTGGAGGAACAGGAAAGCGATCTGGTGCGTTCGGCGCTGGAATTCGACGAGATACCGGTTACCGATGTACTGGTGCCGCGTGTCAATGTCACAGCAATCGCGAAAGACACGCCGATCAGCACGGTGCGCGAGATCTTCCTCTCGGAGCGCTACTCCCGCCTGCCGGTTTTTGAGGAGAATATCGACGATATCATCGGATTCATCACCGAAAAGGACTTCTTCGGATTGCTCGCGCAGGGCGGCACCAGTATCCGCCCGATCATCAAAAACATCCTGCGGCTTCCGGAATTTGCGCGCATCAGCGAAGCAATGCGGCAGATGCAGCGCTCGAAATCGCATATTGCCGTTGTCGTCGATCAATACGGCGGTACCGAGGGCATCGTGACGCTGGAGGATATCATCGAGGAGCTGGTCGGCGAGATCTACGACGAAGCAGACGAGGTCGTCCCGATGCTTTCCAAGCGCAGCGACGGTACATATGAGGTCTCAGGCGAGCTGTCAATCTCCGATCTCTGCGATTCGCTGGAGATTCCGGACGGCAGGATCGTGACCGAATGCAACTCGGTCGGCGGCTGGTTCACCGAGCTTGCAGGACATATCGCCGCAGTCGGAGAGCGCGTCAGCGGAGACTGGTTCCGCATGACCGTGCTGGATATGCAGGAGCAGCGCGTCGGGCGCATCCTTCTGGAGCTGACCGGGCAGCCTGCGGAGGCAGAAGCATAATATAAACGGGTATGTGCATACAGTCACATACCCGTTTTTCATTCATCCGGTTTCCAGTACCACAGTGCAGGTCTCTGTCCCGTAATACTGCATACAGCGGACTGCCTGCGCGGTGATCCGTTCCCCGCACATCACAACCGGGACTGCCGGCGGACAGGAAACTGCAAAATCCGCACAGATCCGACCGGCACATTCTGTCACCGGCAGCGTTTCCGACGGCGCAAAGACTGCCTCCCGCGGCGTCATCACCTGCTCCGGAACAGGCAGACGGGGCGGACGTTCCGTCAGAGCGCTGCGCTGCGGAATGCTGCACAGCACCTGACCGGTATGTGTCAGATCCTCCGGCGTGTTTTCCGGCGAAGGCATCAGCACCAGATAATCCGGATCTGCAAATTCGCAGTAGATCCGTTCTTTTTGCAGGATCTCCGCAAGTTCGGTCCCCGTATAGCCGAACGGCTTGGGAGAGAGCGTCAGCTTCATCGGTTCATCGCCGCACAGCACCCAGCCATGTGCGGTGAGCTGCCCGCGCAGACGGTCCGCGTCGTGCAGAAATGCCCGCAGACGCACTGCAGCACCGCTGCTCAGATACTGATTGCAGCGGTCGAGCGATTCGAGAATCAGGTAACTCGGACTGGTCGAGCCGAACAGCGCCAGCGCTGAACGGGCGCGCTGCCGGCAGAGCTCCGGTGCGCTGTCCGAGATATGGAGATAGGCACCGCCGGTCAGCACAGGCAGCGTCTTATGCGCGGAATCACAGCAGAGATCGGCACCGAGATCGCAGGGATGCAGTGATTCCGGCAGGAAGCGCAGATATGCGCCGTGTGCATTGTCAACGAGCAGCAGTATGCCGTGCGCATGACAAAAGCGCGCTGCTTCGCGGATATCGCACAGATTTCCGAGGTAGTCCGGACTGGTCAGATACAACGCTGCCGGCGGATCGTCCGCAAGGCATGCAAGCGTCTGCGGCGTCACACTGCCGGAAAGATAGCCCTCCCCTGCCTGCTGCGGCAGCCAGCGAACCGAAAAATCAAGCAGTGCCGCGGCTGTCAGGAAGGTCTTGTGCGCATTCCGCGCCGCGGCAATCACCGGACGGCGCCCCTGCTCCGCCGCATGCAGCATCGCCAGATACAGCATCGCACGGATGCACAGCGAGGATCCTTCCGTCGAATACAAAGTCCGGCAGCCGAACAGCGCAGCAGCATTTGCTTCGCTCTCCGCGATGATCCCCTCCGGCGCATACAGCTCATCCGCACCGGCAATCTCCGTCAGATCATACGGCTCACATCCGAGCATCGGAGCGCCCTTATGCCCCGGCATATGCAGCCTCACAGCACCGGATGCCGCATACTGTGCTGCAAAGTCTGCGATCGGTGTATTCACCTCATCCACTCCCTTCCAATAAACGAATCAATTATAACACATTATACGGAAAAGTGCAATGGTCAGCAACGAAAATGCGCAGAACGAATCATACGGTTTTACGCATGATTGTACGATTGCACAGCGAAAATGATAATACAGCATTGAGAAAAAAGGCGGATTTTGCTATAATAAATCACAGAGAGAAAGGTGAAACCGCAGTACATAAGGGACACACCGCTTAGGGGGAACTTTGTTCGGAAACGGAGTCGAATGTATGTATGAACGTAAGA
>CAMNAY010000199.1 GCA_946531975.1 uncultured Ruminococcus sp.
GCCGCCAATGCCGGTCATGAGTATCCGGTCATCAAGCGGAACGGCGGTGTCTACGAGCTGTATAAGGACAAGCACGGCATCGCAATCGGTGCGATGGACGGCGTTCACTACAAGGAATACACGCTCCGGCTCGAACCGGGCGATTCCTTCTTCCTGTATACGGACGGTGTGCCCGAAGCGACCGATGCAGAGGCCAAAATGTTCGGCGTTGACCGGCTGGTCGATGTCCTGAACCAAGGAACCGGCACCACGCAAAAGGAGCGCCTGACCGATGTGCGGAAGGCTGTCAGCGAATTCGTGCAGGACGCGGAACAGTTCGATGATCTGACGATGCTTGGCTTCACCTACAACGGACAGTGATCCGGTCATATGAATGAAAACGCTGCGCAACAGTTTTTTGCGCAGCGTTTTTTATCAGCAATCCGATACTGTCCGGCTCTCCGCATCCGTCCGCTCAGAATAAAGTAAGCTGCTGATCCAGCCAGCTCTCCTGTTTTGCCGGATGAATGACCTCCCCCTCCTGAAGGTGACCTGTCAGGAGCGGAGATTCCGGATCATGCATCTGCATATTCCGCCTGACATTCTCCCGATCGGTATTCGCATAGCAGTATTTGCAGAAGTGCCCGCAGGTATCGTATGCTCCGATATCCGAGCCGAGGATGCACGCACATTCCGTCCGCTGCGGCTTGGTTTTCGGCACATCCAGATGCCGCCCGACAGCCGCTTCAAAAGTCTGCTGTGTCATGCAGCCGGCGCAGTCCGCGCCGTATTCCGTCAGATCAGTCCCCTCCCCGCATGCCCTGACCGCGATACCGTACCGCCTGCCGATCTCGACAAAGTTTCTGCACAGAAAAATGCGCTCAGGGTCAGTGACCGGACGAACCTCCGGAAAATTCCGCTTCACCTTTTCGTACAGGTCAATAAAGCTGATGACACACACGCGGGTATATCCCGCAAGCGTTCTGCACATCTGTGCAAAATCGCTGAGATGCCGCTGCGGCGTATAGGTGCTGTCAAGGAAGATCGGGTCATACCGCCAGCCCGCACAGTCAATGCCGACAATCTGTGAGAGCCGGATAAAATCCTGCATGACAGTCTCTTTCGGCGGAACATTCGGCTCAATTTCCTTCCCGTACGGCGTGATTGTCACAAACCAGTACTGATGAAATGCGGACAGCGCATCCATGTGCATCAGCATCGGTGCAGGATTCTTCGTGCAGAACGCAATACAGTCCACAACATCGGGATCAAGCGCATACCGCGTGACCCAGTCGGGACGGTAGGGATTGCGCACCAGAACATAGCCCGCACGGATCCGGTTCAGGAACCACTCGGAATAGAATGCGGGAATATCCGTCCGCATTCCGGTATTGATGATCATAAGTTCACCGCACTTTCTTCGTGCAGAGATCAGAACCGTACTGCGGAAGCCGTACAGCATTCTGATGCATTCTGCATGATATTCAGTATACCATATTCAGGCGAAAAATACAATGGGGCATGAAAAAAGTCCCAATACAAAAACATTTTCATCATAAAAATAGTTCAATATGTCATTGTATTACAGCAGCCGATATGCTAGAATGAATGTATCAATTTATATTCTGGGGGGAATATACATGAAATACAAAAAAACAAAAGCAGCCGTACTGGCTGCGGTTCTGACCGCAGCACAGGTCATGCCCGCGCACATGCTGTACACCGCCGCAGCGGATCAGCAGTCTTTTTGTTACGCGGACATGGACGGCAACGGCAGACTGAACGCCGCAGATCTCACGCTGATGAAGCGCGGATTTGCCAAGCCGGACACGCTGACTGCCCTGCAGAAAACGCTGTTCGACACCAGTGCCAACGGGGAAATGGATGCGGAAGACATCAAGCTGCTGCGGGATTATCTCATCACAGAGATCAACGCATTTCCGTCAGGGACATTCTATGAGCCGGAAACGCCCTACAACGGACAGAAAACGCTCACAACCGGACGGTTTGTCGAAAAACTCGACCGCGGCACCTATGCAGTCAATGCGGGCGGAAGCGTGTTCGTAAGCTGGCGCCTGCTGGCAAATGACGAGCCGGATATCGGCTTCAATGTCTATCGCAGAACCGGGAATGAAACCGTAAAGCTTAACGGCACCCCGCTGACCGGCGGAACAAATTTCACCGACAAAACCGCAGATCTGACCAAAGACAACACCTATTTCGTCACGACTGTCTACAACGGAATCGAGACACCGACAGACGGTGAATTCACGCTCAAAGCAGGCAGTTCGATCTACACGAAGGGCAACAACGGTGCGGCGCAGGTCATTCCGATCCGTGCAGGCGGCACGATCCATTTCGTCTGGGTCGGAGACTTCAACAGAGACGGCAAATATGACTACCTCGTTGACCGCACAACAGATGAACACCAGAAGCTCGAAGCCTACCTCAATGACGGCACATATCTCTGGACGATTGACCTCGGCGTCAACAGCGAGAACAAGAACAATATCTCGCCCGGTGCATCGACCATTGACGTCGGCATGTGGGACGGTGCGACGGTCTACGATATCGACATGGACGGTGCTGCCGATATTCTGCTGCGCATTGCGGACGGCGTGACCTTCGGAGACGGCAAGAAATTCTCCAACAATTCCGGCGGAAACGGTCAGGCAATCGCAGTCATTGACGGCATGACAGGTGCGCTGAAAACTTCCGTCAATCTCCCGCAGGACTACATGAACATCGGACCGATGGCATGCATGATGGAGATCGGCTATCTCGACGGCATCAATCCTTCTCTGGTCTGCTGGATCAAAAACCGCAATGCCGACAAGAGCTTCAATTCGCTCATGGTCGCTTACGGCTATGCAGGCGGCAGCGAGTTCAAGCAGCTCTGGAAGTACGACACCCAGGCGATGGGCGGTGCCGAAGCGCATCAGTTCCGCGTTGAGGATGTGGACTACGACGGCAAGGATGAGGTGCTGCACATGGGCTATGCGCTCAACGGCGACGGCACGCTGCGCTATCAGGTCAAGGATGTGGTTCACGGCGACCGCTGGCATGTGACCGCGTTTTCCAATGAACAGAACGGCAAGGAAATGTGGGGCTACGGTGTGCAGCAGCGCAACCCCAACACTTTGCTCGAATACATCTACAATGCCTCGACCGGCAAGCTCCTCTGGACCAACTACGGCGGGGACGGCGATGTGGATATCGGACGCGGCGACATCGGTGATGTGGACCCGACACATGAGGGCTATGAGGTCTGGTCGTTCCAGGGCATGTACGATATGCACGGCAACAAGATCAGCGACACCAACGCCTATCCGAGCCTGAAGCTTTATTGGGACGGCGACCTGCTCTCGGAATCCTACAACGATTCAAAGATTGAGAAGTGGAATTACCAGACAAAGGGCGTCGAGCGTCTGGCGACCACATGGAAGATCACGGGCTGCTCCTCCAGCGACCGCGGCGCGCCGATGTTCTACGGCGATATTCTCGGTGACTGGCGCGAGGAGATCATCTGCACTGGCTCCGATTTCGCAAGTCTGGTCGTCATTTCCACGACCATGCCGACCGACTACCGCTTCAATACGCTCGCACAGGATCCCGCTTACCGCAATG
>CAMNAY010000200.1 GCA_946531975.1 uncultured Ruminococcus sp.
GATAGATTTCGGAGAGGGGCGGCGGCGGTGATTGTACGGTTCGCCGCTTGACAGGCAGAGGCGGTTTGTGTTACAATATAAGGTATGATAATGCCCGGCAGAGCCGGGATGCGAAAGGTTGGGCTGTGTTATGGCTGATCTGTTTTTCTGCCCGGAGCGCTGGGAACCGGACAGTATGATCTCTACCAATGCTGCTTCGCAGATTCAGGTGCGCGGATTTTCCGGCAGAACCGCTGAGGCATGGCAGCTCGGCGACTGGTGCAGCGACTGGTCCGCAATTATCTCGAAAATTCCGATCGAAGCGGGCTGGCTGGAATCCGGACAGCAATACCGCTTCTGCTTCTGGCTCAACGGCGGTGAAAACAGCCGCGGCGATGAAGTCTGTATGCTCGAAATCTATGGCGATGACAGCGAGGAGCGGCTCTGCTTCCACCTCAACCGGAACCGGACCAAGCCGATCCTGCAAAAGAACCACTGGCTGCTGTTTGCAGTGCCGTTTACGGCGCCGCAGGCATCGGAAGCACTGACCTTCCGGTTCATTGCGTCCGGTGCAGTCTGCACAATCGCCGGTATCCCTGACATGAATATGTCGCGCTGCGAATCGCTCACACCCGATGAACCCGACGAAATCCAGCATCCGCAGCGGCACAATATCGTATATCCGCACGGCTGGCCGAATGAGGAGCGCAGAGTCGTCCTCAAGGCACGCGGCAGAGAGCTGGAGCTTTCCGCCCGCGCACTGCGCATCGCGGCTGCTGCCGCCGGTGCCGCAGCGGGTCTGCTGCTGGTGAGACACTGTGTCAGAATACACAGAAAAGGAAGCCGCGGCTGATGCATAAGGCTCAGATGTGAAAAAACAGGACGGAGACATGAACGCATGAATATCAAACGATTCTTCGCGGGAAGCTGTGCGCTGCTGCTCTGCGCCGCACTATGCTCCTGCGGTGAGCCGATTCAGTCCGCAGAAGGCGATCCGCTGTTTCGGGTCACGGAACCGGCACCCGCCGGTGCGTCCGGCACGACCGGTACGCTGGTCATCGAAACGGTCAATTCCCGCCGGACTGTCACCACAGCGACCACGGTCTTGACCACAAAGCGGTACCGCAAAGATGAACTGACCAGCACGAGTTTTACAAAAAAGGAGATCATTCAGGCGGCAAAGCTCCCTGAAACGTATCTTTCCTACGGCTATCTGGATGTGGATGCGCTTTCCGTCAGCTACGGCGATTACACGGTCTACCGCGACAACGGTACCTATACGCTCCCGGAAGGATATGATCTGCATTATGTCACTGAGATCGAAGTGAACAATGTCCCGCACGGAAAAACCATTGTTCTGTCCGGTACAGCCTTTGTCAAGGTGCTGGAGGACGTGCCGGATTATCCCGGCGTTCAGACAGTAAAGCTGGAAACAAAATCAGATTTTGTTCTGACAAAATACGTGAACTGAGTATTCACCGGCGCAGTTCACAGCATTCATCCCCTGCGGCAGCATATTGCCGCACACTTTCCGGTGAGCGAGCTTTAAGGAAGAATCTATTATGCGCAAATTATGTTCAAAAAACAATTTCGTATTATCTATTCTTGGCGTCAGCCTGCTGATGTGCCTGACCGCGTGCGGGAAATCCGGCACGGCGCCGGCAGGTCAGCCGACTGTCGAGGTGACTGCGGCATCTGCACCGGCTGTGTCCGATCTCCCCGCGGAAACCACCACATCGCCGGATTCCGCCGCGGAATCCCCCACAACGGCATTGTCATCCCAAAACGGACAGATCACAGAAACGACCCTGCCGCAGCCGGTTCTCACCGATGAAACGACCGCGCTGACAGAGCCGACACAGGATGTGACAGCTGCTTCTGAGCTGCCGGAATCCTCAGTGCTGACCTCTGTGACCGTTCTTCCGGAGCATGTGAGAATCGAGATCTCCGCCGAGGAGATCATGCAGGCTGCGGGAATCCCCATGAGTGATATGATGTCCGGCGTGCTGGATGTCGAAAATACGGAAGCGGACAGCGGCAGCATTATGGTCACCCGCGACCGTCCGTGGAATGATACGGACGGAACCACACATCCGGACTGGCTGTACCGCGTGACGTCCATCGCCGTAGACGGCGTGCAGCAGGGACAGACCGTTACGGTCACGGGAACTGCTGTGTATAATGAGTGCGACTGGAGCACTGAGGGCGGCAGCTGGTATGCAGCGCGGCGCGTCCCGTTCACGATTACCTGCACCGCAGGCATCGGAAACTGAAAACAGGAAGGAAATTGAAAATATGAAGCTCGGAATGGTCGGTTTGCCGAATGTCGGCAAAAGTACGCTGTTCAATGCATTGACAAACGCGGGCGCAGAGTCCGCAAACTATCCGTTCTGCACGATCGACAAAAATGTCGGCATCGTCAGTGTGCCGGATGCCCGCCTCGAAAAGCTGGCGGAAATCTATCAGCCAAAGAAATTCACCCCCGCAACTTTGCAGTTTGTGGACATCGCAGGTCTGGTCAAAGGCGCCTCGAAGGGTGAGGGTCTGGGCAACCGCTTCCTCGCGGATATCCGTGAGGTCGATGCGATCATCCATGTGGTGCGCTGCTTTGAAGATGACAATATCGTGCATGTGGACGGATCAATCGACCCAAAGCGTGACATCGAAGTCATCAATCTGGAGCTGATTTTCTCCGATATCGAACTGATCGAGCGCCGCATCGACAAAACCGCAAAGCTCGCAAAGGGCGACAAGAAATATCTCGCAGATGCCGAGCTGCTGAAGCGTCTGCTGGCGCACCTGACAGAAGGGCTGCCCGCCCGCAGCTTTGACTGCACGGAGGATGAACTCGCTGTCATTCTTGAGACACCGCTGCTGACTGCCAAGCCGGTCATCTACGCGGCAAACCTTTCCGAAGCAGATTTCTCCGGCGATCTGAAGCAGAATCCGCATTTTCAGGCGGTGCAGGCGATCGCGGAAGCTGAGCACGCAGCCGTGTTCCCGATCTGCGCACAGATCGAAGCGGAAATCTCCGACATGAGCGAGGATGAACAAAAGGAATTCCTCGCAGATCTCGGTCTGGAGGAATCCGGTCTGAACCGGATCATTCACGCCGGTTATGCACTGCTGGGTCTGATCTCCTATCTGACCGGCGGCGCGGACGAGTGCCGCGCATGGACGATCAGAAAGGGCACGAAGGCACCGCAGGCTGCCGGAAAGATCCACTCCGACTTTGAAAAAGGCTTTATCCGTGCAGAGGTCATTTCCTTCGAGGATTTCATGGCTTGTGACGGCAATATGGTCACGGCGAAGGAAAAGGGTCTTGTCCGCATGGAGGGCAAAACCTATGAGGTCGCAGACGGCGACATCATCACCTTCCACTTTACGGCATAAAAACCCAAAGGGACTCCGGTTTATGCCGGTACTCAATATAGAAGTTTTGCCCCGAAGCGTTTCACAAAAGCGCTTCGGGGCATTGTTTTTATACTGGTGCTATAATAAATCAGAATTTGCGGACATATTACACCCAACAGACTTTCTGAAAAACGAAAACTTTCTGATCCCTTGACCCCCTATGCTCTGCGAATCCAAAGGTGTATGTGGAACCAAAC
>CAMNAY010000201.1 GCA_946531975.1 uncultured Ruminococcus sp.
ATATTCACATTTATCCAACCTTTCTGTTTTGGAAAAGTAAATTACGATTTATGTTTGTAACGATTATAGCACATCATCTTTGTACTGTCAATATAAACGCCATAGTACTTCTGACCTTACATCAGAAATACTATGGCGAAAAACTTCTATATCAGCGCCGCCCTTACATCGGGCGGGTTTTTGTTATTCGCCGATTCCCGCGAGCAGCCGGAGCAGCAGCGTGAGATCATGGAAGGTGCAGGTGCCGTCGCCGTTCATGTCAGCATTGGTGCGCCCCTGCGCAGATACAGTCAGCGCCGCGTCCTCCGCAACCGTCCGCGCCAGCATCACAGCGTCCAGCACATTCGTTTTTCCGTTTTCATCCAGATCGCCGCTGCCGAACGGGCTGACCGGGAGCAGCGCATATTCAATCTGATCGACGGAATCCTCAGAGACAAGCAGCTCATTGCAGGGGTAACATTCAATCACATACGGATCCTGCGCAAGCGTCTCGCAAAAAGCATTTGCTTCTTCCAGCGTGCCGGTGAATCCGTCCTGCTTCAGCGCATCCAGCACCGCCTGCGGATGTGCCTCATTCCAGAATTCCGGCTCCGCTTCGATGTGGATATCGCCCATGAACACAGTCTGCTGCACGGTCGATCGGTACACGGCACCGAGCAGTGTGACCGGACTGTCCTCCGCCTCCAGACCGTCCAGAAGCGTCTGCCAGTCATCTGTTTTCAGTCCCCATTCCGTGCCGCTGACGAAATCAATCAGCGGCATATTTTTCTTGTGCGGGCTGAGCAGACGGTACTGATCGGTCATGTAATTTTCCGGCAGATTCACAGAAACACGGTTGGCATCAAGCTCCTCCCGCAGCGTCAGATAATCCGGCTTCAGGGCGAGACAGCAGATGCTGCCGTCATCGGGCGCCTCCGCAGTGACCTGCATCCCGCCGATTTCCGCAACCTGCTGCCAGTCCTCGCTGTATGCGAGAAAGCCTTGCAGGGTGCGGTTCGATACCGCATATCCGTGCCCCTCCGCGAGCAGCGCGGGGTCTGTGATTTCCGTCCATACGCCCTGCTTTGTGCGCTGAAAGACATATTTGACGTCTGTTGCCTGCGCAGAAAGCGAAGCACAGACCGTCAGTGCCGTAACCGCACCGGTCAGTGCGGCGAACAGTTTTCTCATCTTCATAAGAATCCCTCCTTTAATTGAGTTCATACCAGAGTTCGGGTTTGGCGGAGATAATCTCCGGTCTGGCTTCCAGTTCCTCGATTACAGCTTCTGCACGGCTGCGGAATGCGTCGGCATCCGGATCCGCTGCGGGAAGCTCCAGCTCCCAGTGCCCGACAAACCAGACCAGCGTCCCGTATTCCGCATAATCTGCGGGGTCGGGCGTATAATCCGCCGCAAACACAATGCGCAGATACGGATACGTCGGGTCAAAGAAGCCCTCCTCCGGCGCAGACTGCTCTGTGACGGTGGTTTCCGTTGCCACGGAAGACGCTGCTGTGACAGTTGCAGCGGGTTCTGTGCGGGAGACTCCCTCCGTGCTGACCGGCTGCACTGCGGGAACCGGCTCTGTACCGGCTGGCTCTGCGGTGACTGCCGTCGTTTGTGTTTCCGATGTTGTGGCTGCCGGTTCCGTTCGGGACTGTGCCGTCTGCGTCACGGTCGTCACTGCCGCGGCGGTCGGCTCCGTGCCGCGTGTGACCTCCGTCACGGCGGCAAACTCCGATTCCTGCGGGTTCAGCCCCTCCTCACGGCGAACCCCGCCGCGCAGATACAGACCAGCCGCGAGCAGCAGCGCAATACATGCGGCAAGCCCGCCGATTGCCGCGAACCGGATGCGCAGGACACTGCGGGGCTTCGCTTCTGCTTCCAGCGCCGAAGGGTCGAAGGCTTCCGCATCGAAAAGCTCCGCGACGAACCGCGCAGGCATCGTCCCCATGGCATCGAGCAGATTCAGATGTGAGATCATAGAAATCCCTCCTTTTTGAGATAATCCGCCAGCCGGTCACGCATGCGCTTGAGCGTGCTCTTGACGGTGTTTTCCCTGAGCTGATACCGCTGCGCGATCTCCCGGACGGACATCATCGCCCAGTACCGCTGCATAAAGATGATGCGGCGCTCCTTTGTCTGCGCATCAAGGAACGCTTCGATCGCTCTGCCGAGCTCGCGGCTGTCGAGCTCAGCTTCGGTCGAATCGCCGGAGGGCAGGCAGTCTGCAAGCTCATCGAGCGCGAGCGATACGGAATCGCCGCCGCGCTTCAGTCTGGATTTCGAGCGGAGCCGGTCGCAGGCGAGATTCCGAACGATGGTACTGAGATACGCATACATGCTTTCAGGCTGTGCAGGCGGAACGGTGTCCCAGAGCCGCAGCATCGCATCATTGACACATTCCTCCGCATCCCGCGGGTCACGGAGCAGACGCAGCGCCAGCGCACGGCAGCTTCCGCCGTACTGCTTTGCAGCCTCCTCCAGCACAGTCTCATCGCGCTGTGTCAGCCGTGCTATGATTTCGCTGTCATTCATGCTGTCCGCTCACCGCCTTTCTCTCCTCTATATATAGCAGACGTTTTTTTGCGCTGCGGGGTTGCACTGTGCGCCGAAGGAGAGCAGTCTCTCCCGGCACTTTGCTTATCAACAGTTTCAACGACTGTACCAAGGTAACAACATATGAAATCGCATGATTGCAGGGGATCGGTCTATTTTGTTGAAACTTTCATGCGCAGACTTTTTCTCACTGCCCCCATTGCACTTTTCAGAGTAATATGGTATAATAGAGGCATCTGCGAAAGGATGAATGTACCATGTCACAAAATCTGCCCTATGAAGGGCTTGCACTGCTCACCGACCTCGACGGCACACTGCTGACGCCGGAGAAGACCCTGTTTCCTGCGGACGCCGCCGCAATCGCGGACTTCCGCGCAAAGGGCGGCTTGTTCAGCATCGCGACCGGCAGAGGCATGCAGGCAACCAGAGAATTCCTCGACCTGTTTCAGCCGGATTTCCCGGCAGTGATGTATAACGGCGCCCTGCTCTATGATTACCGGGCAAAGCAGACCGCCGCATCGGTTCGTCTGCCGCAGGGCATCCGTCCGCTGCTGGAGGAGCTGATGCACGAGTTCCCGGAGATCGGCGCGGAGGTTCTGCGCGAGGACGGCGTGTTCGTCATTCAGGACAGCGAAACGGAACGGCATCATCTGGAGATCACACATGTGCCGTTTGTGATGAAATCGCTGGATGAGATCGACCCGGAGAGCTGCCTGAAGGCGCTCTTTGCAGGGCAGGAGCATGAGATTGCACGCTTGCAGGAATATGTGAAGCAGCCGCGGTTCTCTGTGGTGAATTTCACCCGCTCGCACCGCTGGTTCCTCGAAATCCTGCCGCATGACACCAACAAGGGCACGGCGCTCCGCAAAATGCGGACGATGCTCCCGGAGGGTACCGTGATCGGCGCAACGGGAGATTTTGACAATGACACGGCCATGCTGCTGGAGGCATATATCTGCGGCTGTCCGGCGGATTCGCAGGAGCGTGTGAAGCAGGCGGTCGCGCAGCGAAACGGTTTCTGTTCCGGAAAGACCTG
>CAMNAY010000202.1 GCA_946531975.1 uncultured Ruminococcus sp.
TTGCCTGTCACAGCGAGCTGATAGAAATACTCCGTGCCCGGCTGCATGTCGTTATCCGACCATGAGGTTCCCGTGCCGGTATAGACCGGGACAAAATTGCTGTCGGAGCCCGCCGAGCGGTAGAGCGTAAACTGCCCTGCGTCCAGCGTGGTCGCCCATTGCAGCGCCGCATGATCGGCATAGCCGCTGCCGGCGACGGTGTAAAGATTTGCCGCGAGTCCGATCTCCGTTGAAAACGCATCGACCGCCCGCTGCCCGGTATCGGCAGATACGGGCATGCCTGCGAGCATCATGAGTCCTGTGCAGACGGCGGTGACCCGCCGCAGGATGCTTCTCTTTTTCATAATAAAATCCCCCGATTTTGTTTTTTCTGCGACCGCAAGCGGTCTGTATTTTCATTATATGATATGTTTTTACGAATGTCAATAGCTCTGCGAAAAAAAACGGACAGTCCTCACGAAATCAGGCGCTGCTCTGTATGCGCAAAGAACAGATCTGCCGCAAGTGCCATACCGACTGTCAGCAGAAAGCTCAGCAGAAAATAGACATACGGATGCAGCGAAAAGCCGGAGAGCAGGAGAAAGGACAGCCTTTGCAGCATATAGATGCTGAACATATGCCGCCCGAAAAATGCGAGCGTGCGGCTCCGTACCCGGATCTTCATCGTCAGCAGAAGAATCAGGAGCGTAAACAGGACGGCGCCGATCATAAAGAGCACAGTCTGCCCCGTCACATAATAATCGGTCAGGAAACCGCCGCAGAACAGCGCTGCCGTCAGCACGCAGCACCAATACCGTCTGCCGGAGCGCTGCACCGCCCGGTCTGTCTGCGCACGGAAGCGGCGATACCACATCCCCAGCACAAAGCACGGAATCGTATTATACCACCAGTACAGCTTCGGCTTTGTCACAGCCAGCACAATGATCAGCAGAAGTGCCGCTGCCGAGAAGACTGCGAGTGTCACGGCCGCGTCTTTCCGTTTGGCGAAGCGGAAAACGAGCCAGAGCAGAATATACAGGCAGAAGGTCACAAACATATACCAGTTGGAATTGCCGATATGATCCCAGCCGATCATCGAGAGCAGAATCTGCCGCAAAGGATAATGCTGCCCGGCGACGACCGCATATACAAGAAACAGGCAGACGCAGAACACGAACCGCAGCCAGATCCGCAGGAGCCGCTTCCGCGGAAAGCTCCTGAGATAGCTCTGCCCCTTTCGCTGTATGCTGTCATAGAGCCCGAAGCCGGAATAGAACAGGAACATCGTAACGATCAGCTGATCCAGCCCGCGGTCGATCCGAAGAAACAGGGTGTCCCGCGCCGCTTCCGACAGATTCAGATAGCTGCCTGCATGCCGGAAAAACACCAGCAGCACAAAAAAGCCCTTGACCGGCAGAATCCGCTCCGGCTTCATATGATCCGCAAAGAATCCCTGCGGCGCAGCGGCGCTGCCGCGCTCCGGCAGAGGTATCAGCAACAGTGCGGGGACAACCAGATACAGAAAAATCATCGCTATTCTCCAATCATAATCCGATACATCTATTGTATCATCCGCTTTCCTGTTTGTCAATCCCGTGTCCCCGCACGCTGAAACATCGGCGGACATGACGCACGCTGCATCATGTCCGCCCTCATTCTTATTGCATCAGCGCACGCTTCATCAGTGTGAAGTCAGCAGCATTGATTCTGCCGTTTTCATCGAAGTCGCCTGCCTGCCAGTCGGTCAGTGTGCCGTCCGCGAGCAGGAAGCGCTGCATCATCACAATATCCGCCATCTCAAATCTGCCGTTCGCATCGACATCGCCGCGAATCTTCTGCGGGTCGCTGTCATCGGCTTCCTCTCTGCCGCTGTAAGCAATCTGCGGCTCGGCGGTCTCCTTGAAATAGAAGTTCACATAATCGACTGCGCCCCTGAAGCTGCCGCCGATCTCGCAGCGGTCGCTCTCTGCGGCACACATGACATCGAGCGGTGTGAGCGTGACGGTCTTGCCTGCCGCCTGCTGTCCGTTTACGAGCAGCGTGCCCTTGCCGCCGATGAGCTGCACGGTGATCCGGCTCCACTCGCCCTTTGCAAGCGGTGCGGAGGCAGTCAGCTTCTCGGTCGTTCTGCCGTCGGTGACCGTCAGCTCGGCAACGCCGTCTGCATTGGAAGGCGTGAGGGCGATATAGGCGTTCTCATCGCCGAAGCGGAAGAGCTCCTGCGCCGCGGTGCCGCCCTTCCAGAGCGCCGCAAGGCTGATCTGGAGGTCATTGGTCTGCATGAAGCTGTCATCGAGCAGCAGAGATGTGCCGCTGCCGTCAAAGCTCAGGACGCCCTTTGCGGAGGTGCGCTCTCCCTGCCATTCTGCCCCGCGGATCTCTGCATTCGTCGCGGTGTGCTTATCTGCCGCCCAGACAGCAGATTCGTCTGCGAAATCATAGCCGAGCATCATGCCGTCCGTGTAGGCACGGGAAACGGTATCATCGAGCCAGCCGAAGGAGATGCCGCTTGTGCGGGTCTCGGTGTTTGCGTAGTCGCCGTCGAGAACCGCCTGCCCGGAATAATTGCCGGTACCGTAGCAGTAGCTCATGCCCTTGACCGTCGCCTCGTCGGAAACGGTGATATTCTCAGCGAGATATGCCTTCTGGAGCACCTTTGCATTGCCGGAGAGCGTGCTGAGCCCGCTCACGACCGCGCTGTCGCTGACAACTGCATTGCCGCTGACGGTGACGCTGCCGAACTTCCAGCCGTTGTCATAGACCATGCCGCCGCCGTCCACGACCGCATGACCGGAGATCACTGCATTGTCCTTGACCGTCGCGCTGCCCGCCACAATCGCGTAATCCTCGATGCGGACATTGCCGGAGACATTTGCGGAGCCGAGCACCATCGCGTTCGGGGCGACATAGACGGAATCCGCAACGGCCGCGCCGTCTGCGACCCAGCCGCCGCCGTTCGGATGCACATGACCGTTCCCCTTTGTATAGGTGGTTGCCTGCGGGATGACGGATGCGCCGGAAAGCTGCACGGCGTAGGGGTATCTGCGGCGCTCGGTGCCGGATTTGTAGGAGGACACATTGTCCTTGTGGAATGCGTTGACGGCGTTGAACTTCCTGGGTGTGCCCGCAACGGTGAGATAGGCAGACTGTGCGCCTGCCGCCGGAACGGTCACGGTATCGCCGTCGCCGAAGAGATCGGAATAGGTCTCATTGCCCGCCGCATCGACCGTGACGACGCATGCCTGCCAGCCGGCGTTCGCGTCGTCGGAGCGCCCCTTGAAGCTGACCGTGATGCTGTCGCCGGTGACGCGGAGCGGCACGATGTTGATGCCGGTCTGCATCGGGGCTTCCTCCTGCGGAACGGTCAGCCAGCCGCTGCCGTCCGCCTGAAGCACGGTGTAAAACAGATTCCAGTAATACTTGGAATCGCTGAGCTTTCTGTTGAACTCGCTGAGATATGCCTCCTGCGGGCCGAAATCGAAGGTTGCCATGCGCCTGGCATAATGCCCGAAGCCGGTCTGTGCATCGGTGCCGAAGAGCCGCGTGATCGTATCCATCGGGTATTCAT
>CAMNAY010000203.1 GCA_946531975.1 uncultured Ruminococcus sp.
TCGCAAAGCTGCTGACAGACCGGATTGAAACCGAAATGCCCGGCTGCATGATCTCTCCGGATACCGCAAGAGAGCGCATCACGGACACCGATCTGCTTGTGATCGTCGATACCTTCAGCAAGGACATCGTCGAGGACGCCGAGCTGTATCAGCTCGCCAGACATGTGGTCGTCATCGACCACCACAGACAGATGGTCAATTATCTCGATAATACGACACTCAAGCTGCATGACCCCTATGCATCGTCCGCGGCAGAGCTGGTCACGGGTATGATCCAGTTCCTCGATTTCCGCGATCAGATGCCGCAGTTCTGCGCGGAAGCGCTGCTTGCCGGCATTATGCTCGATACGAAGAACTTTATCATGCAGACCGGCGTGCATACCTTTGAGGTCGCAGCCTATCTGCGCGAGCGCGGCGCTGACCCGATCAGTGTCAAGACGCTCTTTGCAGAGTCGCTCGATGCCTACCGGCAGCGCTCCAAACTCGTCGCCGAGGCGGAGCTGCACGGCAGATATGCGATTGCAATGGAGACTGAGGAGCTTCCCGATATCCGCATCATCGCTTCACAGGCGGCGGATGAGCTGCTCGGCGTAGAGGGCGTCGCGGCGTCG
Organism: uncultured Ruminococcus sp.; assembly: GCA_946531975.1. GTDB lineage: Bacteria > Bacillota > Clostridia > Oscillospirales > Ruminococcaceae > Firm-04. Next base: position 612 of record CAMNAY010000203.1, read on the forward strand.
TTCGTGGTCTACCCCTTCGGCGGGCAGGCATGCGTTTCGGCACGCTCGCTCGGAAAAATCAATGTTCAGGTCATTATGGAGCAGCTCGGCGGCGGCGGACACCAGATCATGGCAGCCGCACAGCGCAAAGACTTTACCGTGGAGCAGCTCCGCTCCATGCTGATCGAGGTGCTGTATGAGAATGAAGCACAGCTTCAGGCAGCACAGAACTCCGCAGAGACACAGAGCGGAGAACCGCAGAAAGGATGAATTGAAATGAAGGTTATTTTACTTCAGGATGTTAAGGGCACCGGAAAAAAAGGCGACATCAAGAATGTCTCGGACGGCTATGCCCGCAATTTTCTGATCGGAAAGGGACTTGCAGCAGAAGCGACTGCCGCAAACCTCAATAAGCTGGAAGGTGAGAAGGCTTCTGCACAGCACAAGATTGACGTCGCAAAGCAGGATGCCAATGCACAGGCGGAAAAGCTCAACGGCAAGACCGTCACGGTCAAGGCAAAGGCAGGTCAGGGCGGCAGACTGTTCGGTGCAGTCACGCTCGGCAATGTCGCAGATGCGATCTCGGCGCAGTTCGGCTTCAGCGTCGATAAGCGCAAGCTCAGCGTGAGCAGCGAAATGAAGAACGCCGGCGATTACAGTGCAGAGGCAAAGCTCTATGCGGGCATCTCTGCGAAGTTTACAGTATCCGTGGTACCGGAAAATGCCTGATCTGTTTGAGACATCCGGCGCGGGGCTTTCTCCTTCGGATCTGCCGCACAGCTTCGAGGCGGAGCAGTCCGTGCTCGGCTCGATCCTTGTCGCACCGGATACGCTCTCCACGGCACTGGAATATATCAAGCCCGAAGCGTTTTATCACGAACAGCACAGAGAACTGTTCCGGCTCATGGTGCGGCTCTATACCGGCGGAAACGCAGAGAAAATGGATGTCGTCGTCATTCTGAATGAGGCGGTGCGGCTCGGCATCTTCGAGAATTCCGCAGAGGGAAAACGCTATCTTACCGCTCTGGCGGACAGCGTACCGTCCGCTGATAATATCGACAGCTACTGCCGCATCCTTGCGGAGAAATACTGCGCCCGTTCGCTTGCAACGGTCGCGCAGGAGCTTCTGAAGGATATCCGCAGCGGAACGGAAACAGCACAGGATCTGCTGGATTCCGCAGAGCAGCGGATCTATGATATCCGGCAGGGACGCGATGTGCGCGGTCTGGTTCCGATCAAGGATGTCGTTGTGGACACCTATCTCCACCTCGGCGATATCTCCGGTCCGGACCGTGAAAAATATCTCGGCGCAAAAACCGGATTCTCGCAGCTCGATGCGGTCACGGGCGGTATGACAAACTCCGACCTCGTGATCCTCGCTGCCCGACCGGGTATGGGCAAGACCTCCTTTGCACTGAACCTCGCAACGAATGTCACACGGCGTTCGGGACGCACGGTTGCCGTGTATTCGCTCGAAATGAGTATGGAGCAGCTTGTCTCGCGTATGCTCTCGACCGAGGCACTGGTCGATTCGCACAAGCTGCGGACCGGCAGACTCGACAGCAAGGAATGGGCGCGCATTGCGCAGAGCGCGGATGTGCTTTCGGGCATGAACATCTTTCTCTCTGAGACGACCGGCATCACCGTGTCGCAGATGAAGGCACAGCTTCGGCGCGTGAAGAATCTCGGCATGGTCGTCATCGACTACCTTCAGCTCATGGATGCACCGCTGAAATCGGAAAACCGCGTGCTGGTCATTTCCGATATCACGCGAAACCTGAAGCTGATGGCGAAGGAGCTGAACGTGCCGGTGCTGCTGCTCTCACAGCTGAACCGCGGCGTTGAGAGCAGAACCGATAAGCGCCCGATGATGTCGGACCTGCGTGAATCCGGTTCGATCGAGCAGGACGCCGATATCATCATGTTCCTCTATAACGATTATTACTACTACAAGGAAAAATCCGAATCTCCGAATATTACAGAGTGCATCGTCGCGAAAAACCGTCACGGTGAGACCGCAACCATCAAGCTGGTCTGGGACGGTCAGTATACGCGCTTTTCTTCACCGGAGCAGAGCGAGGCTCCGCCGGAATGACGGCGGCAGAACGGCTGCTTCGTCTGGTGCTGCACGGCGAAGGCGTCCCGCAGAGGGGGGTCTGCACCGTTGCGCTCTCAGGCGGCGCGGACAGTACGGCGCTGCTTTGCTGTCTGGATACACTGCGGGAGTTTCTGGGGCTGGAGCTGCGTGCGGTGCATGTACATCACGGCATCCGCGGCAAAGAAGCAGACCGCGATGCGGATTTTTGTGCCGCACTTTGCAAAAAACTCGGTGTTCCGCTTCAGACGGTGTATGTTCATGCGCCGGAGTTTGCTGCGGAACAGCGTATTTCACTGGAGACCGCTGCGCGGAAGCTGCGGTATGAGGCACTGCGGCAGGCTGCACCTGTGGGTGAGATCGCAACCGCACATCATGCGGACGACAATGCCGAGACCGTGCTGTTTCATCTGATGCGCGGCAGCGGCATGAGAGGACTCTGCGGCATTCCGCCGCGCTCTCCCGACGGCAGTATCATCCGTCCGTTTCTCTATGCGGAAAAGCAGGAGATTCTTGCGTATTTGGAGGAAATCGGACAGCCGTTCGTCGAGGACAGCACCAACGCGGATGACAGCGCGAGCCGGAACCGCATCCGGCACAGACTGCTTCCGCTGCTGACTGCCGAGAATCCGGAAGCCCTGCGGCATATCGGACGCTGTGCGTCGCTGCTCTCCGCCGATGAAGCGCTGCTGACACAGCAGGCGGATGCGGCATACGATGCGTGCAGAGACCCCGTGAGCGGAGGACTGCGCGGTCTGGCGGATTACCCGCAGCCGATCCGGATGCGCGTGTACCGCAGACTGCTCGCGGAGACCGAGCTGCTTCCGTCCGCCGTACACATCAACC
>CAMNAY010000204.1 GCA_946531975.1 uncultured Ruminococcus sp.
GTCCAGCCGGCTCATATCTTTTGTGATTTTCTCGGCATAGGTGACGCCGTCCTCGCCCTGCGGGGTCGGGTGCAGCGTTCCGTTTTGCAGCATAGCCAGTGTTTCGCGCATCGCGTCTGCGGAGAGCAGCGACAGTCTGTCATGCAGCGTATCGGCGGTCTCGTCTGCGGCAATGGGCGTTTTCAGCGTGCAGAGCATATCGCCGGTGTCGAGTCCCTCCGCCATCTGCATGGCAGTCACGCCCGATTCGGCATCTCCGGCGAGGATTGCCCTCTGAATGGGCGCGGCACCGCGCCAGCGGGGCAGCAGCGACGCATGGAGATTGATGCAGCCGTATTCCGGCAGATCGAGGATCTCTTTCGGGAGGATCTGCCCGTAGGCGATGACGACGATCAGATCGGGTGCGAGGGCTTTCAGGGTACTGAGCGCTTCCGCGGCATCATCCCCTTTGCGCAGGGAGAGCGGCTGATACACGTCCAGCCCCAGTTCCAGCGCTTTCGCCTTGACCGGCGAGGGCTGGAGCTTTTTTCCTCTGCCGCGGGGGCGGTCCGGCTGTGTGAACACAGCGCTGACACGGTGCCCTTCCCTGCAGAGCATTTCCAGTGTCGGCACGGAAAATACCGGCGTGCCCATAAACACAATATTCATCGGGGGTTACTTCTCCTCCAGTTCCTCCGGCTTGACGAATTCCTCGACCTTTTCGAGGAACAGATGCCCGTCGAGGTGATCGTTCTCGTGGCAGGCGCAGCGGGCGCCGAGGTCTTTGAGCTTCAGCTCATACTGCTTTCCGTTCCGGTCATAGGCTCTCAGCACGACATTTTTCGGTCTGGTGACATAGCCCCACTGGTTCGGGACAGACAGGCAGCCTTCGAGGTCGCGCACCTGACCGGATGTCTTGACGATTTCCGGATTGACCGCTTCGATGACCGGGCCGTTTTCTTCGAGGATCATGATGAAGACCCTGCGGAGGATGCCGACCTGCGGTGCAGCGAGCCCGACACCGCCGGACTTCTTGAGCGTATCGGTCATATCGTCCAGAAGCTGTGCGAGCTTTGCGTCAAATTTTTCGACCGGGCGGCAGTGCTTTTTCAGCACATCGTCCCCGACTTCCACGATTTTGCGGATTGCCATTTGGATTCTCCTTTTGTTGATTTCAGTTGATCGCGGCACCGGTATGGCGGCGCAGAATGCCGTCTCCGGTGAAGGTATAGGTACTGAGACACACAGTCTCAGCGGAAAGCTGTTCCTCCGTATACCACGGGTTCGGGTCACAGTTATAGCCTGCGAGGATATGTGCGCTCTGCGCGGGCATAAAGCCGTTCGCGAGCAGAAAGACCCGTTCGCCCCGTTCGTTTTCGGCTTCATCGACGATCAGCACGGCATGACCGGGCGAACCGCCGTGACAGAGGAAATCGCCCGCACGGGCATCCTGTACCGTGATCGGCTCTGATTCTTTTTCAAGCGAGTGCGTCCCGGCATAGCGCATGACCGTCATGAGCCAGTCATGAAAGGTCTGCTCATCGTCAGATGCACCGGCAATCGGCAGCCAGACGGCGAAGTCACCGGCAGCGGCGATGCGGTTTCCGCGGCTGAATTTGCGGTAATCGCAGAGCTTGCCGTTTGTGAGATGAAACGCGAGCCGGTCCTTCTGTCCGTTTGCCCAGAGGTACTCGCTCCAGAAGCGGATGACCGTGTCGGCACATTCCTGATAGCCCTCATCCCCGACGCTCAGCGTATAGACCGCCGCAGCATTGCCGTTTGACAGGGTTCTTCCGTCAAACGTATAGATGAGGCTGCCGTTTTCATAGAGCGGCTGATTCCGCATAAAGCGCAGAAAGCTGTGCGGTGCCGCTTCGGTTCGGGTGAAGCCCTCCGGCGGGAGAATGCGCGTTTCCTGCGTCATCCCCTCCGGATTGAGATACGGGTTTTCATCGGTCTCCGTGACCTGCACGGCAACCGCAGCGGGCTTCCAGTGCCGGTAGGGCTTGACGCGCAGCGCCAGCCAGCAGACCGCCGATACAACCGGCAGCCCGACCAGCAGAAGGAGCAGGTCGATGAGCAGCCGTTTTTTCGTCATTTTCCTGTTCTTCATCTGTGTGTTCTCCGTTATCTCGGAAGCTGATCCTGCGGTGTAACGACGGGTTTCCCGTCCGGACCGAGCAGGGGCGTCAGCCCGCCGCACTGCGGATTCTTGTCATCCTGATGAAAGAAGTAGTTGACGCCTGTGACGGTGTCGATGAGAATTTCGTTTTTTCCGGCGACCTTCTGAGAGAAGGCGCGGATGAATCTTGCGGGTGTTTTGTTCCCGAACATGTTGATCGCTCCGTTTGGCAGTGTTATACGCCGCAGTCGCCGTTCATATCGGCATAGATCGCGGCAAGCTGTGTGATTTTTTCCTTGCAGGCACGTTCGAGCAGTCCGCGGATAAACGCGCGCATTTCGGCGGTGTTCTTGCATTTGAGCAGCAGCCGCATCCGGAATTTGCCGCAGAGCCTGCCGTAACCGGCGGGCACAGGGCCGAGGACGCGCAGGGGGAGCCGGAGCTGTTTTTGCCGGATCTCGTCCCTGAGCATTGCCGTGAACGCAGCCGCAGCCTTCTGCACATGCTGCTCGTCGAAATCGGAGAACCCGATGACGCAGATGTCGCAGACAGGCGGATAGAGCAGCGCACGCCGGACGCTGATCTCCTCCTCATAGAAGCGGTCATAGTCCTGCTGTGCAGCGAGCTGCAAAACGTAGTGGTCGGGCATATAGGTCTGAAGAATCGCCCTGCCGGGTCGTTTTCCTCTGCCGCCGCGCCCGACGACCTGTGTGACGAGCGAGAACGTCCGTTCATAGCTGCGGAAGTCGCCCGCGAACAGCGCCTTATCGACGCTGACGACACCGACGAGCGTGACATTGGGGAAATCGAGTCCCTTGCCGATCATCTGGGTGCCGCACAGGATATCGTATTCGCCCTTGGAGAAGGCTTGGAAGCCGGTCTCATAGGCGGTTCTTGTCATGGTTGTGTCCGCATCCATGCGGAGGATTCTTGCCTCAGGGAGCAGGCTTTGCAGCTCCTCCTCAAGCTTTTGGGTACCAAAGCCCATCTGCCTGAGCTTGGTGTTGCCGCATTTTGGGCATTTGCCGACCGGCGGCTGCACATGCCCGCAGTAGTGGCACATGAGGCTGTTGTTTTTCTTGTGGTAGGTCAGCGGAACCGAGCAGTTGGGGCAGAACACCGGCTCATAGCACTGTGTACACTGGAGCAGTGTGTGATACCCTCTGCGGTTGAGCAGCAGAATGCTCTGTTCGCCGCGTCTGAGGTTATCGAGCAGCGCATCGGTGAGCGTCATGGAAAACGGGCTTCCGTTGCCGTTCATGCGCTCTGTGTTCATATCGACAACAGTGACGGCGGGGAGCGGAGCCTGATTATAGCGCTGATCCATGCGGAGCAGCTGATAGACGCCGCGTTCTGCGAGGTATCTGCTTTCGAGCGAGGGGGTCGCGGAGGCGAGCATCAGCACG
>CAMNAY010000205.1 GCA_946531975.1 uncultured Ruminococcus sp.
CGAATACCTCTGTGTTTGATATGCGTCTGCGCGTCAGAATGCTGATGCGTACTGTCGGCCTGCTGATGGCGATCAATGAACTGGTCGGAAAGAATTTCGGCGATTATGAGCTCTATCTGCACGGCGGCCCGATCAAGTCGCTCAAGAATATTTCGCTCGAGAAGATTTCCTTCGAGCAGATCGTTTCCCTGATCTTCGGCAAAACGCCGCACTGGGATTCCAACAAGGCTGCAATCACGGTCGGTATGAGCAATATTGTTCATTCCGCGACTCCGCTTGTCAATGAGGGCAACTATCAGCCGAACATGCTGGAGAGCGGCATTCAGACCGTGTTCAACAGCCCGAATGCAGCGGATGCACACAACTTCCAGTATGACGACTGCGAGATCCGTCCGCTGGCGGAAGAGACAGTCAAGGCGTTTGCGGGCATTGCACCCGGCTCCGACAAGACCATGGATGACGTCTCGCCGTTTATGCTGCTTCAGAAGAACAAGGATATCCGTGCGCTGGTCGATGCGATCGTGGCTGCAAAGACCGGATTCACCGCGAAGATCCATCAGGAGATCGCGAAGTGCCAGTATTACGACGGCATGGATCCGCGCCTGCTGACGATGTATGCGATCGACTTCGCACTCACCAAAACGAAATTTGAAGCCGCAAACTGGAAATAATTCCGGGGCTTACAAGCATGACATAATCTGAAGAGAGGAAAGCCGGACATGTGACAGCCGCGCGGACGGCGGTATGTGTTTGGCTTTCCTTCTTCCGATGCACGGAGGCATGATTATGGCAGATCTATCACTGTTTTTTCAGGTGACAGGGACGATTGCTGTGTATGATGGCGGCAGTTCAGCGGGCGTTTCTTCTGAAAACGCGGTTCATTGCTGCAAGAGCGGGATCAGGTCGATGACTTTCGGACTCGGCGCCCTCGCAGAGATGGCGATGAATGCCGACACAAAAACGCTGTATGTTATTATCATTGTCTGTGCTGCGGTGCTGGTCGGCGGAATTGCATTGTATGCAAAGTTCGGCGGCGGCAAAAAAAGGCGCGGCGGCGACGATGACCCGCCATATACCCCGAAGCCCGGCAACAAGTCCGGCATTCCTCTGCCGGTAATGATGCAGGGCGAGGTGACAGAGGAAGAATGGATGAATTATGTTGAGCGGGCAAGGCGTGTGCTTGGAGCAGGGGCATCGAAGAAGGACATTGAGCAAAATGCGGTCTCGCTTGCAAATGCTGCAATCTGTGAGCGTAAGACGCACGGCACAGCAGCCAGACCGCATTCCCGCGGCAGAGGGCATATGAGTTCCCTGGACGGCGGCTTTGACATCACCACCGAGCCTGCGCCGTCCGATGACATTGACGCGTACGGCGATCTCACAATTCCGACATCACTTCCGGTTGTGACGCCTTCAGCCTACTCTGAGGACGATGATCTCGGTGACCTGACGGTTCCTTCTTCGATGGGAGAGGCATTTGGAAAAACGGAGGAGACTGCTGCATCCGGGCAGCCGGATGCGTCATCTGCCGAAGAATCCGAACCTGACCCGGAACCTCCCGCAGAGGAGCCTGAGCAGGCGCCGCAGGTGAAGCGTGCAAATCTGCGCGGCGCACGGGATCAGAAGCTGAGCGAGAAGCTGTCCGGGCGTTCGGATACAGGCAATATATATGAAGATGAGGACGATCTCGACTGATCGAACATGAGTTCATAAGATGAATCGCTAATTCTATGAAAGGTGGGATTAGAAGCGTGCCTACGAATAACGGCGAGAACGGTGCAACGTATTATTTTCAGGTGATGGGAGATAAGGCAGAGTTTTTCTCGTGCAAGCTGGAAAATAGCGACGGCTTTTTCGGCGGATTCCATTGCTATCCGATGGCAGACGGATCTTCAACATTTGAATTCTTCGGCGACGGCGGCGAGCGGTATACCCGTTCGCACGGGCTGGAGAAAGGCAGCAATTATCAGCTGACTGTAACGAAAGACTATCAGCTCACATTGTGTGAGTATTCGGACGAAGAGGGCGCCGGGAAGACGCTGTTCAGCTATGATCTGAAGGAAGAGTGCCCGGAGTTCCAGAAAGCTTCTGCGGCACCGGGTGATCCTTCGGCATTGCTGAAATTCACCCATGAAACCAGCATCAAGGAGCTGTATCTCGGCGCTGACGGTAAGCTGACGGAAGAAAAAACGGAAGCCGCTGATACCACAGAAGCTGCCGACACTACAACAGCAGAATCGGAGACCACTACCTCCGCTGCGGCGACAACAACAGCCTCCTCTGCGGAAGCAGCGCCTGTGACCGAAACGGATGCGCAGACCCAGACAGAAGCCATCACCACAACAAGCGGCGGGGGCGGCTTCATAGAGAGAGCGATGAATGCCGACACAAAAACGCTGTACGGCATTATCGGTGTCTGTGCTGCGGTGCTGATCGGCGGAATTTTATTGTATGTAAAGTTCGGCGGCGGCAGCAGCAGAAAAAGGCGCGGCGGCGACGATGACCCGCCATATACCCCGAACCCCGGCAACAAGTCCAGTATTCCCAGGCCGGAAATGCTGCGGGAGGAGGTAACACAGGAAGAATGGGACAATTATGTTGCGCGCGCCCGCAAGGAATGCCCCACAGGCATGACGCTGGAGCAATATGCAATATCGCTTGCAAATGATGCGATCCATGCGCGTGAGGCACACGGAGCAACCTCCAAACCGCATTCCGGCGGCAGAGGGCATATGACATCTCTGGACAGCGGCTATGATACCACCACCGGTGCTCCGGATCCCAGACATGAAGACCTGTATCCCACAGACTCTGCTCCTTCCGATGTCAACGGCGATCTTGGCGACCTCACAGTCCCGTCTTCGCTCCAGGAGGTAAACGGCAGCAATCCGCCAAGCGACTATGAAGAGGTCTCAGACCCCGCTGCACAGTTTGCGGCAAACCCGAGTGTGCAGCAGTCTGCACAGCAGCAGCCTGATTCGTATGCGCAGCAGCCTGCATCGCAGCAGCCTGATTCGTATGCGCAGCAGCCTGCATCACAGCAGCCTGCATCGCAGCAGCCTGAATATTCGGAGCGGCCTGCAGATCCGAATCCGATGATGACATGGGAAGGCGTTGAGAATCTCGCGGCGAGTGCTGCACAGTACAGCGAAAGCCGGCAGTACAGCGGCGACTACACACTGATTCCTGCGGACGGGATCGGTACCTTTATCGGTATCCCGACCAGCGGCGGCTTGCTGCGGATTTTGCCGAATCCGCATTTCTTTAGAGACCCCGACGCGCCGTTCTATGAGTCGGGCGTTGAGGTAATCGACAGCTTCTTCAACGGTGCAGTGGAAAACGGCATGGGCGGTGCCGTGCGGCAGATCCGCGCAGCGCTGTGCAGACCGGTGCCCGGAAAGTCGAATGAGTATCAGCGGCAGGACTTCGGCGTAATAATTCAAGACCAAGACGAATAAAGGAGTAATGATGATCATGACAAATATG
>CAMNAY010000206.1 GCA_946531975.1 uncultured Ruminococcus sp.
TCTCGGTGTACTGATGCGCGCCGGGGCGGTAGCGCATGGAGCCGCCCAGCCCCAGAATGCGCAGACCGTCATGCACATAAATGTCATCCTCAATGCAGAAGCAGCCGTCCGGCGGGATGGTCTTGTATTTTTCATCGTGATTGCCGTGAACATAGAGCAGCGGCACATTGGAAAATGTTTCGAGGAAGGAGAGATACTGCGGATTCAGGTCGCCGCAGGAGATGATGAGGTCGATCCCGCTCAGTCTGCCGGGCTTGTAATAATCCCAGAGAAAGGGGGATTCCACATCGGAGATCGCCAGTATTTTCATGATGCCTTTTTCCTTTTACAATTCTGTTTCTGTGCGCCGGCGTTATCCTGCCGTCTCGGGGATATGCAGCGCGTGCTGCGAGGCGAATGCACGGAAGGCAGGGCGCAGCTCGCGCACCTCCGGGATTCGCCCGACGACATTGTCAGCAAGCCAGTCCGCCTTGATGATCTCATCCGGCGTCATGATCTTGCCGCGCTCGACCACGCAGCGTCCGCTCTGATCGAAGATCAGCCCGGTAAACGGGTTCATCCAGCCGCCCGTGAGCTGCTCCTTGATCAGCTTGACGAGCTTCTGCGTGCCCGCCGGAAGCCGGCTGGAACAGGCAATGTCGATCGCGCCGGAGCTCATGCCCCAGTAGTAATTCAGCGCCTGCGTGCCGGTCTGGTTGCCGTCATTTTTCCAGGCGCCGATCAGCACCGAGCGCACAAGATTCTCGTAAAGGCTGCCCCAGTTCCAGACAGGCTGTGCCAGCGGGAACTGCCGGTCGCCGTAGACGCCGTATAAACCCGCTTCCGTGTCGGTCGCCTGCGGAGCACTGATATCGCGGCTTGAGATGATGTCCGTCTGCTTGCTTTCAAAGAGCAGATAGGGGTCTTCCTCCTCAAGCGTGGACCAGCCGAGATAGACGATTGCACGCGGATTGACCAGCTTCACGCCGAGCGCAAAGGCATTGACCGACGCCGGCGTTCCGAGCACGGGATAATCCGCAATATAGCCGATATGCCCGGTCTCCGTCATCGAGCCCGCGATCAGCCCCGTGATGAACTTTGCTTCGTAGATACGGAGATAATAGGTGCGGAGCTGCTTATACGCCGTGTTCATCGAGCAGTTGAGGAAAATGACCTCCGGGTGTGCGACTGCCATTCGCATTGTCACGGCATGATAGACCGGCGAGGTCGTAAAGATCAGCTTGCAGCCCTCCGCAATCGCACGCTCGATCGTCTCCTCCGCCTGCTCCGATGATGCAATATACGGCGTTGTCTCGATCGCCTTACCGAAGGTATCGCCGATATACAGCCGCCCGAGCTCGTGGTTATAGCTCCAGCCGGAGACCTGCGGGTCGGTCGGATAGATGAACGCAATCTTCAGCACAGAGCTTGTCAGCGGCAGAATCTTCGTCAGTGCGACCTTCTGCGAGACGGGCGTCGGCGCAAGGATATGCGAAACCGGCGTCGGGGCTGCCATCACGCGGAACTCCACACGCACACGGTCGATGTGGCGGTGCAGCTCGGCAGAAGTCAGGTGCCGCACGGCTTCAAAGCCGTAGATCTCGAGAAAATGCAGGAAGGCATCGCCCGGCATGATCGGCAGGCTCAGCCCGCCCTTGCTGATATAGTAGGTCTCGAAGACGGAATAGAGGAAGCGCACATCCTTTTGCAGCTCGGCATCCCATTTGCGGAGCTGCGGCGGCTTGCCGGTCTCCGCGCCCGCCTCGGCTTCGGCATCGGAGACCCCCGCGATGATGCGCAGGAGAGCGGGAAATCCGCCGACCTTCTTCATCTCGATCTCATACATGCCGGAGACGCGGTAAAATTCGCAGAACTCCGCGTAAAGCTGCTGCTCGACGGAGTCGTTTTTCTTCGGATAGATGCGCGTGACGACCGCTTCGATGCTGACGGCGCCGTTGTACTTCGAGACGCTGACACGCTTGTTGCCCTCGACAACATAGAAGCGCTGCATATATTCATAGACGATGATCGGTTCATTGACGCCGGTTTCCTGCACGGAGTCATAGAGCGCCGACCACTTGCTGCCGAACTCGGTCTCATATTCGAGCAGCGGCATGAAATTTGAGGCAAACGCCCTTGTGCGTTCAGAGGAAACGGTGCCCGCAATGAGCTTCAGCGGGATTTCAAGCTGCCCGAGCGGCACTCTGCTCTCCTCGCCGCCGCCGCGCAGCAGATCCTCCAGCACAGGCAGATAGGGGTGTTCACCGCGGGACACCGACTGCCGGTACTGTTTTTCTGCCATTTTCTGTGCTTTTGTGTAATCCTGAATCGCCATAAGCATCTGTCTCCTTTTGTTTTTTCGTATACATATATTATACCATACAAGACCCAGAAGTGCAAGAGCAGAAAGCAGGATTCTGTCGGGCAGGAACTGCTCCGCTGAATTACCCGTATATTTCAAAAGCCGGCACTGCATGTACCGGCTTTTCTCTGATTTTTGTACAGAATCTACAGGTCACCGTAGTAGCTTCGCACTGCTGTCAGCCCCAGCAGATAATCCACATTCGTGTGGTGCAGCTCAGCAAGTGCAATCAGAATCTCCGTCGGAATATCCCGCTGCCCAAGCTCATAATTGCTGTATACCTGTTGGGAGCAGTGCAAATATTCTGCAACCTCTTTCTGCGTCATATCAGCATCCTCGCGCAGATTTCGGATTCTCTGGTACAGCATATAGCCCCCCCCTTTCGGTGAGTTCAATATACCACACCACAAAATCGCATATGCATTTTTACCGCATTTTGCAGTACGCAATTGTGCAATACTTGTGCACTTCAACAATATTTTGCAAAAAATCATCAATTCACTTGACATACGCTACAAAGGTTTGTATAATGGAGTCACCGTTTACCGTTTATTATATCGTATAACAGAACAGGAGGTCATCGGCATGGAACACAAGAAAATTTACAACGGATTTCTTGCATACCTTTACACAGACGGCATCACAGTCATGATCTGCTTTGCTGTCTTCGGCGCAGCAATGTTGTTTGCATCCTCGGGCAAAATCTTCGGCTTGCAGATCATGGAAGCGACGGGCGGCAGCGTGCCCTTCTCGGAAAGACTGAAGCCCGGTTTGATCTGCTTCGGCATCGCGTTGTTCGGTTGGCTGATCTCGCTTCCGGCATATCTCCGTATAAAGAAATATTCCGCACCGGGAACCGTCGGGAAACATCTTCTGGAATGTTACTGGAACGGCATGAAAATCGCCTTCAAGATATCGCTCTGCCTGTTTGCTCTGTTCCTTCCGGGTCTCATCAAATGGTCGATCGGATACCCCGTTACCGGCGTCGATAAGAACGGCAACGAAATATGGCTCAAGCCGATCGGTAATGATGTTTATGAAGACCCGCACGGCGATCGTTACACACTGAAATTCTGATTCGCATTCATATAACCGAACAAAGAAGAAGCCCAAAAGGATTTTGAAATCCCTTTGGGCTTC
>CAMNAY010000207.1 GCA_946531975.1 uncultured Ruminococcus sp.
GCTCAATGCTCATGGTCTCCGGCATGGTGATGATCAGGCGGTAGCCGCGTGCAGCCGCAACAGCCGCCAGACCGATGCCGGTATTGCCGGAGGTCGGCTCGATGATGACGCTGCCCTTTTTGAGAATGCCCTTCTCCTCTGCATCGTCGATCATTGCCTTTGCGACTCTGTCCTTAACGGAGCCTGCCGGATTGAAGTATTCGAGCTTTGCGAGCACCGTCGCTTCGAGACCGTTCGCCTTCTCGGTACGGGTCAGCTCCAGCAGCGGTGTGCCGCCGATCAGATCAGTTACATTCTTGTAAACAGCCATGGTAGTAATCTCCTTTATCAATATAAATATAGTTGATTGATCCGCCGGTGCGGATTCCGGTATACAGTTTCATTCAGTTGTTATCGTATGCCGCAACATCGTTTTTGTTTCATGGTTCCGTCTCCTTAATACCACATATCCTATCTGAATGATATGCTTTTATGATGATATTATAGCAGACTGTTCCGGTTTTGTCAAGGGCTTTTTCAGATTTTCTCCAAAAATTTTTTAGTTGCCGCCATCGGGGTGCAATCTGCACAAACCGCAGAATCCGCTTTTGTGCAGCATGCTTAGACAGAATCGGCATTTTGCCCAAAAAGAAAAGTGCGGGAATGCTTGACAGAACAAGGAAACTATGGTATAATGGGCACACAGTGTGCCAGCACACACTGTGCTGTACAGGCTGACTGTTCAAAAGAAACCCGCGGTCGGGAAGGTCAGCACATCACCCCAGAGAAAGGAGCAGGATCCGGCATGGCGGCTGAGCGGATTCACGACGACATCTCCGAAAAGATCATCGGGATTGTCGCCCGTATCGCAGCAGAGGAAGGCGCACATAAAGTGACCGTCCGGAAGATCATCAGCGAGTTAGGCGTCACAAACCGCGTGTTCTATAACCGCTTTGCTAACTGCGATGAGGTGCTGCGGATCGTCTATCGGAACGCGATCGTGCAGATGCGGGATCACATCAAGCCCAAATTTGACGGCAAGGACAGCTTCCTGCAATTCTGCATTCAGACGGCTGTCACCATTCTGATGCAGACCTATGACGTAAAAATGCAGTTCCGGTACTATATCTTCGAGCATGATTCACTGACCGAGGAAAACCGGCTCTGGTGGGAAGAAAAAATCAAAAAGTATTATCAGTATGCAAGGGAGCAGGGCTTTGCGCGGGAGGTTGATCCCGATGCACTCTGCTATGCGATCTGGTGCTTCTGCCGCGGCTATTATGCCGACGCAGTCTCAAGGCAGCTCGCAAAAGAGGATGCCGTGCGGTACTTCACCTTCGGCTTCTCCTGCCTTCTCGGCGGACTGGTATTGTAATTCTCTATTTTTAGTATTCTGTTAGGAGTTCATGACAATGAGTATTCAGATTCTTGGCACCGGCGCATATCAGCCGGAGAAAATCATCACGAATGACGACCTCTCCAAAATGGTCGATACCTCTGACGAATGGATCATGCAGAGAGTCGGCATTCATGAGCGGCGCGTCTCCGTAAACGAAACAACTGCTGAAATGGCGGAGAAGGCTGCGCGGAAGGCACTCGATGCCGCAGGCGTCAGCCCCGAGGAGCTTGATCTCATCATTGCAGCGACCGTTTCCTCCGACAGCATCTGTCCCTCGCTTTCGGCACGGGTCCAGATGGCACTGGGCGCACACTGCCCCGCCTTCGATCTGAATTCCGCATGCAGCGGCTTCCTGTTCGCGCTCGACACCGCTGCCGCATTCATCGCACGCGGCGGTGTGCAGCATGCGCTGGTCATCGGTGCGGAGCGCCTCAGCAGAGTGCTCGACTGGACGGACCGCTCGACCTGCGTCATCTTCGGCGACGGCTCCGGCGCATTCGTTGTCGCACCCGGTGAGCAGATGCTCGCTTCGCGAATCTATACACAGGGCAATGACAGCGCGCTGTCAATCTCCGCAGGACAGGATAACTCCCCCTTCTTCGAGCGGGAGCTCGCACCCTATAAGGTCGTCATGAACGGTCAGGAAACCTTCAAGTTTGCCGTCCGCAGACTGGAGGAGGACATCAAGCTGCTCTGCGCACAGGCAGGCATCACGCCCGAACAGCTCGACTGGATCGTCCCGCATCAGGCAAATACCCGCATCATCGACCTCTGTGCCCGCAGACTGAAGCTGCCGGCAGAGAAATTCTATATGAATATTGAGCGCTGCGGCAACACCTCCTCCGCGAGTGTGCCCGTCGCATTCGATGAGCTCGCAAGAAGCGGCAAGCTCAAAAAGGGCGACCTCGTCGCTCTGAGCGCATTCGGCGGCGGCCTTTCCAGCGCCGGCTGCATCATCAAGTGGTAATACAGCCGATCCGGCTTGTATACATATTATTATTATTCTATCCGAAAACAATGATTCAGGAGGAACAAATCATGAACAGCGAAAAGATCATTAAGGTACTGGCAGACCACCTCGAAATGGATCCGTCCGAGATCACTGAGGAGACCACCTTCGCAGACCTCGGTGTGGATTCCCTCGAAGCAGCAGAGATCATGATGGAGCTTGAGGACGAGCTGGGCATCGAGATCGACGCACAGGAAGCAGGCAAGTCTGTCAAAGAGCTGATCGCTTACGTTGACAGCAAGCAGGGCTGAGCATGATGCAGCGCACAGCGAAACTCTGTGAGCTGCTGGGTACCCGTTATCCGCTGATGCAGGGCGGCATGGCGCATATCTCCGATGCGCGCCTTGCAGCAGCGGTCTCAAACGGCGGCGGTCTCGGTATCATCTCCGCAGCCGCCGGCGACCCGGAAAAGCTCGCAGCAGAAATTGATTTGGCACGGAGCCTGACTGACAAGCCCTTCGGCGTCAACATCATGCTCCGCAGCAATAATATCGCGGCACTCGCAGCAGTGATCGCAGAAAAGAAGGTCGCAGTCGTGACCACAGGTGCGGGCAGTCCCGCAGAGTTTATCCCGATGTGGAAAAATGCCGGCGTAAAGGTGATTCCGGTCATCTCGACGGCAGCAATGGCACAGCTTATGGAAAAATCCGGTGCGGACGCGGTTGTCGCAGAAGGCACGGAATCCGGCGGTCATGTCGGCGAAATGACGACCATGGCACTGGTTCCGCAGGTCTGTGATGCTGTGAATATTCCGGTCATCGCAGCAGGCGGCATCGCCGACGGCAGAGGATTCGCCGCTTCGATCATGCTCGGCGCATGCGGTGTGCAGATCGGTACGCGCTTCCTCGCCGCGGAGGAGTGCAGCATTCATCCCGAATACAAAGCGCGGCTTCTGAAAGCGAAAGATACGTCTACCGTTGTCACGGGCAGACGGCTCGGACACCCGGTGCGGAGTCTGAAAACGCCGTTCTCCCGCGCATACGCAAAGGCAGAATATACAGATATCTCCGATGAGGATCTGGAGGCAATGGCAGTCGGCTCGCTGCGTGCAGCAGTCGTTGACGGCGACGGCAAGAAGGGCTGCTTCCT
>CAMNAY010000208.1 GCA_946531975.1 uncultured Ruminococcus sp.
TGGAATGGCTCGCCGGACTCTATGTCAATACGCTGAATGTCATCCACTATATGCACGATAAATACTGCTACGAAAAATTGCAGATGGCACTGCATGACCGTGATGTCAAGCGCTACTTCGCGACCGGTATCGCCGGACTCTCCGTCGTTGCCGATTCGCTCAGCGCGATCAAGTATGCAAAGGTCAAGTGCATCCGCGATGAAAACGGCATCGTCGTGGACTATCAGACCGAAGGCGATTTCCCGAAGTACGGCAATGATGACGACCGCGTCGATCAGATCGCTGTCGATATCGTCCGCCGGTTCATGGACAAGATCCGCAAGCACCACACCTACCGCGACAGTGTGCCGACCATGAGCATCCTGACGATCACCTCCAATGTTGTCTACGGCAAGAAGACCGGCAATACGCCCGACGGCAGAAAGCACGGTGTTCCGCTCGCTCCGGGCGCAAACCCGATGCACGGCAGAGATACCCACGGTGCAGTCGCATCGCTCAGCTCGGTCTCGAAGCTGCCCTTCCGCCATGCGCAGGACGGCATCTCCAACACCTTCTCCATTATTCCCGATGCACTTGGCAAGAGCCAGAAGGTGTTTACCGGTGATCTCGACCTCGATGCACTGAGACAGGAGGCAGAGGATGAAGCCTGATGCCGTGCCGGATCCCGAAGCAATCAACGATCCCGATGCACTCGCTGCACTGATCGACGAGTTGATGGCGTCCGGAACCCAGCACCTCAACCTCGAATCCGGCAGCAAAACGCGCATCCGGACCGTCAACAGCAGCGAATGCAGCGGGACGCTCGGTCCCTGTGCCGTTCCGAATTTCGATTACAATGACGAAGATGAAGCGCCTGAGTCGGAGGACGACTTGGACGATGATGAACTCTGAGAATACAAGGAGGCTGTATTATGAGCAACGAAGTCAATGAACAGCAGGTTGATAACCTCGTCGCACTGCTCGACGGTTATGTCGAAAAAGGCGGGCATCACCTCAATGTCAACGTGTTTACGCGGGAGACACTGCTCGACGCGCAGGCACATCCGGAGAAATATCCGCAGCTGACGGTTCGCGTTTCCGGCTATGCGGTCAATTTCATCAAGCTCACCAAAGAGCAGCAGGATGATGTCATTTCGAGAACCTTCCACAACAGCATCTGAGGAATCAAAACAGCCCGCTGAAACCGATCAGCGGGCTGTTGTCAAGTCAGGAGGTGTGTATGATGCAGGGGCGGATCCATTCCACAGAATCCTTCGGTACGGTAGACGGTCCGGGCATCCGGTTTGTCGTGTTCTTTCAGGGCTGCCCGATGCGATGTCTCTACTGTCATAATCCCGATACATGGGATGTGAATGCGGGGCATACGGAGAGCGTAGAATCGCTGCTGGAGCAGTACCGGCGCAATGCGGTCTTTTATCAGAACGGCGGCATCACCTGCACAGGCGGGGAGCCGATGCTGCAAATGTCCTTTCTGACCGGGTTGTTCACCGCGGCGAAGCAGGAGGGCATTCACACCTGTCTTGATACCTCCGGTATCTGCTTCAATCCGGAGCAGCCGGAACCGGTGCGTACTCTGCTTGCGGTTACCGATCTGGTCATGCTTGATATCAAGCAGATCAATGATGAAAAGCACCGTGCGCTGACGGGGCATTCCAATGTGAACATCCTGAAATTTGCGGAATTTGTCAGCGAATGCGGCGTGCCGCTCTGGGTGCGGCATGTGGTCGTGCCGGGGCTGACCGATGACCCGAAGGAGCATGAACAGCTCGGATATTTTATCGGCGGACTGCGCACCCTGAAGGGGCTGGACGTTCTGCCGTATCACACCATGGGCAAACGGAAATACGAGGAGCTGGGGATTCCGTATCCGCTTGGTGAGACGCCCCCGGCGGACAATCCAGCGGCAGAGCAAGCGAAAGCAGCCATTCTCCGCGGCATCAAAGCCCGCCTTCGCGCGTCCGGGCAGTGAACGCTATGCCAGCGCTTCCAGTGCGCGCCGCAGATCCTCTGCCGCATGCGCAGGCAAGCCCGCTTCTTCATACCGGTCCGCATGAAAATCCGCCGTGACAGCATGCAGCAAATCCTCCGGCAGATAATCCTTCTCCCACTTTCTGCGGATCTCAAGCACCGTATCCGAGCCCTGCACAGCACCCTGCGCCCATGCAGGCGCCGTCAGCAAAAGCTGATATCCGGCGTAGAATTTTTCGCTGCCCTCCGGCATCTTCTGCCACGCACGGTATGCCTTCTTCCAGCGGTGCCGCCGCAGCTTCGCGGACGGTTCGCGCCGCGCCGCAGTCTCAGTATCCGTGTACTCCGCATGTCCCGTCGTCCGGACATATCCCCTGCCGCCCCGCAGCTTCTTCAGCAGACCGGCAAACAGTTCGCGGATATAATAAACCCAGTCCGTCAGGAAAACATAGCAGACATACAATGTCACTGCCGCAAACGGAATCCAGAGCAGTGCCCAGAGCGGATTGCTGCCCGTGCTTCCCTCATGCTCCAGCGGACTGCCCGGCTCGCCGCTGCCTTCCTGCACGATCTCAGGCGGCGCTCCCCCGAACCATGCAATCAGACGGGCAATGCCCCTGCCGACCGAACGGATCAGCAGCACCAGCACATGCACCGATGCGCGCAGAAGCCGGAGCAGCGGCGCATGAAACAGAAACAGCACGCCGATTATCAGCATCACTGTGCCGAACATCAGCAGATTTCCGCGGCGGATCTCAGCGGGCACCGCTGCCTCAGTCCGGCTGCGGCGGTTGACCATGCGGTACAGCATAAACTGATTCCGCAGCAGAAAATACAGCATTGAAATCACGCCCGCGAAGATCAGCAGCAGCGTTCCCGGAATCGGCAGAACGGCGATTCGGAGCATCAGTACAGAGACCACGGTGCAGGTCATGGAGAAAACATATGCCGTGAAGGAAAACAAATCCGGAAGCGGTTTATCCGTTCCCGCGATCGCGGCGCCCTGCGTCACGACCGAGAGCATGATCGGAACAGCCCAGCGTCCTGTCACATGATGCAGCAGCAGGCTCCCGCCCGCGGCGGTCACCGCATACAGCATCAGCCGCAGAATCATTCCGGTATTTTTCCCGCGCAGCCGGTAAGTCCCCCTTGCCGCAAATGCAGCGGGCACTGCAAGCAGCGTCAGGATCAGGCAGCCGGCAGAAAGTCCCCTGCCGCAGAATGACACGATCATCAGCACCCAGAGCGGGAACCAGGCGAGTGACCGTCCGGTCAGTGCTGCCGCAGTCAGAACAGCATTGGAATCGAACCGACGCACAGACAGCCCTCCCTTCTTTTCGGTTCTTTCTCTCCTATCTTATCACATCCGCCCCAAAAAGTCAATGGCGGGCACCGCGCCCTGCAATCACAAATCTGCAAGATAAAAGCCCCGAAGAAAGGGCGATGCTGATATAGAAGTTTTAAGCCATAGTATTTCTGATATGCGGTC
>CAMNAY010000209.1 GCA_946531975.1 uncultured Ruminococcus sp.
CGGCAGGCTTGTGCCCTGGATATGTCCCGAGGCGATCTGCAAAACGCCCTCGCTCGTGCCGTGATAGATCGGCAGCTCGACCTTGATGCACGGGATCGACACATAGCCCATGATGCCTGTGCCGGATATATCCAGGATATTTTCATAGCCCGGGATCTGCGCAAACTCTGTGAGCGGCGCGCTGAGAGCTGCAAGCTGTTCGTTATAATCGCGGGCTTCCTCGAAAACCCGCAGCGTTTCGGTGTTATCCATTTTTGCGACATCTTCCTTGTAGGCGGTGACTTCCCTCGCCTGATGGCGCCGGTTCCACCAGTTGGAAAATGTCGGATACAGCATCACGGAGAGACCCACAAGAAAAATCACGCTGAAAATCGCGGGTATGACTGCATCACGTTTCTTCTGCATGGCTGCTCCTTGTGGATTTCTCCCTGACCGCCTCCGGGGAAGCCCTCCCCGGAGGCGCGGGGTTATTCAGATTTTATGCGCTGTCATCTGTGCAGTGTGCGGGATCACTCTGCATCCTCTTCCTTGCTGCGCTTCTTGGAGATCAGGTAGATGCCTGCCAGTGCCGCAGCCGTGCCGCCGCCGATGATGAACAGCTTGGTGCCGATGCCGCCGGTTGTCGGAAGGCTGATGCCCTTGTCGTTGGTAATCTTCGCCTGCACAGTGCCGTTATCGGTCGTGCTCGCAAATGTGCCGTCAACGCTGCCGTGGCTGTCGCCGCTTACGTCCAGTGCAATCGCGGTCAGAGCGTCGCCGGGAACGCCGCTCCAGTTCTGATCGTTTGCCGTTGCTGCAGTAATCGTCAGGGTCACCGGCTCAATTTCGTTGTAGCCGCCGTCCGGAGCAGTCTCCTCTGTCAGGGTGTAGGTGCCGTCATCCAGACCGATCACGGTGCAGAGACCGGTCGAACCGTCGGTCGTCAGGCCAGAGGCGCTTGCTTTGTCTGTGGTCCAGCCGATTACCTTGCCGCTGTCGTTCACCCGAACATACTCAGTTGTCGTGCCGTTTTCGCGGGAGAGCGTGAAGACTGCGCTCAGCGGATTGCCGGTTGCGCTGTCAACCTTCTTGATATTCTGCTGATAGGTGAAGACAATGACCTTGTCCTCGGGGGTGGTATCGGTCGATTCTGTATCATCCGTGGTGTCTTCCGGCGTGCCGTTGTCATCCTTCGGCACATCCTCATCGGTGTCGCTTGTATTCGGGTTATACACAATATTCGGATTGTTCGAGTAGGTCAGATCAACCTTATTCTCCTGACCCGGAAGACCGATCACAGCATCCCCGTTCAGCACCGCATCGTATTCCACGGTGATGATATCGGTCGGAAGCGGTGCAAATTTCTTGATATCCTCGAAGGAAACGGTGATGACCTGACCGGCAACCGAGACTCTCATGTTCGTCTCGCCCTCTGCATTCTGAATCGGTGCGCCGTTCACGCAGACCGTGACAGCATCCGCAGTCGGTGCATCGAACGAGGCAGCGAGTGTATCGGTAAACTTGTAGTAATAATGCTCATAGTCCGCGTAGGTCGAAGGCAGCGTGCCGTAGAGCTTGAACGGAACCGCATCGCCGATGCAGTAGTCAGCCACATCATTCCACTTCTCCGTGGTCGTGGGATCATTGACCGGCTTGTCGGTGACTTCCTTCACGTTCTCCAGAACCTTCTTCTCCACAGACGGATACGACTTCTTCGGTGTAATCGCGATCTCCTCTGTGCCGCCGGTCACTCTCAGAATGTACTTGGAAACAGCATCCTGCTGAACGGCGTCTGTATAGGAATCCAGCACGATCCAGTAGCCGGCGTCCAGATTCTTTGGAACGTTGCTGAGCTCTTCAGGTGTTCCGCCGACATACTTGCTCAGGATTGCTGCGAGTGCGTCCGCCTTTTCACTGTTGTTCGTGATGTTCAGTGCTTCAATCGCCTGTGCGACCTGCGCAGCAGTGCTTTCCGTAGAGATCGCTGCCGGGAAGAGTGACTGGAAATCCGCATCCGTGAGCAGTCCGTTGGACTTGAATCCATCGCCCCAGCCGGTAATCATCAGACCTGCATCCGTCTGGGTGCCGGCGAAGATCGGATAGGCTTTATAGCTATGCGTTGCCTGATCTTTCTTGCCCTCCGCAGAGTCCTCGCTGATGCTCACATTGGTGGCGCTGACTGCCATCATAACGGACGGAATTGCGACTGCGCCTGCAAGCAGTGCTGCTGCGGCCATTGCCGCGATCTTGTTCGTCTTTTTCATAATCATTCTCCTTTTTGAAGTTGTATCCGGGAGCAGGGGCTGCCCGCCCCCGGATTGTTCGGATTTATGTGCTGTGTGGATTCGGATGCCGTCAGGTTTGTCATTCACGGCACCACCTCCGGCGCTTGTATGTGAGATATCCGATTACAGATACCAGCAGCAGGATGCCGCCGATCTCATAAGCCGGGCGTGTGCCCGTGCCGCCGGATTCCGGAAGTTCAACGGTCGGCGATTCCTTTGGCGTATTGCGGATCGTCACATGCGGATCCTCGCCCGGATTCGCGGCGTTGATGCTGTAACTTGTTGCGGTGTCGCCGTCGGTGAAGCTGTAGCTGACCGTATATCCGGCGACCGGCTGCCCGTTGATCTCAATCTCCTCTGCCCAGTAGTAGTAGGTATGGAGTGTACCGTCTGCGGCTGCTTTATAGACCGGCAGTCCGCTGACAAGCTGCTGCCAGCCGTCCGCAGATGTGATTGTGACCTCCATGCAATCCTCCGTGTTGAAGTCTGCACTGACTGCTGTGCTGCCTGATTTCGCTGTATCCTCCTCCCCGGTGCCCGCTGAGAGCGGAAGCGCCGTGTAGTCCATTGCCGCGCTGAGACGGAATGTTCTGGAGGTGAAGCGGGACATCAGGCTGCGGGAGGCGGGGGCTGATTGTGTGCCGGAAGACGGATTTGCGTCGCCCGGATAGATAAATGTAAGTGATGTAACGCTGCTGCCGCCGCTCCAGATATTCATCGTAAATGTCGCGTTGTTCATTTGGGTGATCTGGCTCCAGTTGTTCACATCAAGTGTGTATGTATTAAAGTTGCCCTGCACATTTGAATGCTGGAATGCACCATTGTCGCTCCACCCGCCAACTTTGAACCCGCCGCTCAGAATCACCTGACCGTTATGGGATTCGGTTTCTGAGCCCGCAAATGTAATCACAATCTGGCTCGGCACTCTTGAACCTGCGTCGTTCGCATAGAAGAAGCTGGATATGTCATATGCTGTTCCGGATTGGAAATTTGTCAGTTCCAGAACATTCGGATTTCCGACCTGAACATTCACCGTCTTCGATCCGGCGGGATTGCCGCTGCCGTCTGTGCGCGTCACGGTGACAGTCGTACTGCCTGCCCCGACGCCCGTCACATTACCGTTTTCATCGACCTCTGCGATGCCCGTGTCAGCCGATTCATATGTAAATGTGCCGTAGGACGGTGTCAC
>CAMNAY010000210.1 GCA_946531975.1 uncultured Ruminococcus sp.
TCAGGAAGAACAGTACGGCTGGGAATTCCTGTTCATCGGTGCCAACATCGACGCGGTCACCACTGCCGCACAAATGGGCATCGATGAGAACCGCTCTGCCAACTACTGCGCCGATGCAGAAGGCACAAGCCTCGTCTTTGCGTCTATGGCGGAACCGATCGCTGCTGCAAGAGGCAACCGGAAAATGTCCGGTCTCTGGAACCGGAAACTCAATGAGGATCACAGAAACAGAGGAAAGTGAACGCCCGATCCCGCAAAATGACAAAATGCGCCCCGAACAGATCCCTTGTCTGTTCGGGGCGCTCCCCTGTTCTGTCACAAATACTCCGACGGATGCGTATCATACAGCGTCGGGCCGACCTGCCCGAAGGAAAACAATACGCCGCTGTCAAAAATATCAATCAGCCCGTAAGAAGGTTTTTTTCCGTCCCGCGGCAATGCCGCGCTGCCGGGATTGAACAGATGGATGCCGTTCACGACGGACTCCACTCGCGTATGCAGGTGTCCGTACACAACAATATCCGCACCGTTCTCCCGTCCCAGTGCTGCAAGTATCTCCTGAAGATCCCCATACATATACCGGTGACAATGCACCGCAAGCAGCTTGTGTCCGTATGGCAGCGGCTGGATCAGCATTTCCGGTATTTCACTGTTCTGATCGCAGTTTCCGCGCACCATGAGAATACGCCGGGCGTCCTCCGGAAATTCCCTGCGGTACTGCGCGACATCTTCTTCGCCGTCGCCGCAGTGAATCACAAGCTCAGGAGCGGGGTGACTTCGGATGATTGTTCGCAGCACATCGTAGGCACCGTGTGTGTCGGATACAACCAATATCTGCATCGGAATCGCTCCTTTCTCTGTTCTATTTCTATTTATTATAGCATATATTCCAATAAAGGTCAATGTCTTTTCGATGCCGATTTTCAAAGGAGGAGACAATATGTCAATTTCGCATCAGAATCCGCAGCTTCAGGCGCTGCTCCGCGCGGTCAGCGGAAAGCTCGGCATTCCTGCCGAAACCTTGCAGCAGGAGCTTCAGGAAGGAAAATTTGACAAGGCGCTCGCAAATCTCAAGCCGCAGGAGGCTGCTGCCTTCAAGCAGGTTCTTGCAGACCCCCAAAAGCTCGACCGCATGATGAACAGCAAACAGGCGAAGGCGCTCTATCAGAAGCTCAGGGGATGAGCCGCCGGCAACCCGCTCCGCTGCGGAGGTGATACCGCTTGGACGACATGTCACAGAAAATTCAGGCGCTGCTCTCTGATCCCGAAAGTCTGCGCAATCTCGCAGAGCTGGCTGCCATGCTCCGGCAGGACGATGCGGAATCCCCTGCTGCGGCTGCCGATCTGCCCGATGAAACGGAAAACGCGGCTGCGGGATGCGATGCGCAGGACGGGGATCCGCTGCCGTTTGATCCGGCAAAGCTCCTTGTCCTTGCACAGGTACTCGGTCAGATGCAGCAGACAGATGAAAATGTGAAGCTGCTGCTCGCTCTGAAGCCGCATCTCTCGCCGCGCCGTGCAAAGCGAACCGATCAGGCAATCAAAATGCTCCGGCTCTGTGCCGCTGCCGATGCCCTGCGCGAAAACGGGCTGCTGAACGATCTGCTCGGCAGCTTCTCATGAGCAATGCCCCGCGAACCGGTCAGAAAGGAGGTGTGTCCCATGTCCGGCAGCAGCCCTGCATGGTGGATGCGGCGCAGTCCGCAGATGCCGCAAACCGGAGCGCATGAACTCAACGGACAGGAGCCGCAGGATTGTGCAGCACAGGCTTCCCCTGCCCCCGCACCGGATCCGCTCCGCGGAATGATGCAGGAGCTGCCGCGGATGCTCCTGCACGCGGACGGGGAAACCCTGCTCCTGATCGCGCTGATCCGGATGCTGCGGCAGGATCATGCGGACAGAAAGCTCCTGCTCGCACTCGCCTACATTCTGCTGTAATCCGCAAAATATGACAAATTAGTTACAATCAAAGGATTTCTCTCGACAAGCCTGCGCACAATGTGCTATAATAAAATGTATTTCGTTGTCAGAAAGGATGTTGAACACTATGTACTGGGATTGGGAATTCCGGTTTCTCAACTGGATCCAGGATCATATGCGCAGCGGCTTTATGGACAAGTTTATGTCCTTCATCACCAAATTCGGTGACGGCGGCATCTTCTGGATCATCGTCACGCTGTGTCTCTTTATCCCCAAACGCACCAGAAAATATGCACATGTTTCCGCGCTCGCACTCATCTTCTGCGTCGTCGGCGGAAATCTGATCCTCAAGAATGTCATTGCAAGACAGCGGCCCTTCTGGATCAACAACTTCAACCCGCTCGCACGCATCGCCTATACCGAAAAGAACGGCGTGCTGACCTACCTCAAGACACACAATGTCACGACCGATTCGATCGAGGAGGGCAGAACGCTCATTAAGCTGCTCGTCAAGGCACCGAATGATTACTGCTTCCCCTCCGGTCACACACAGGCTTCCTTCGCAGCCGCCACCTCGATCTGCATGTGGAACAGAAAATGGGGCATTCCCGCACTCATCCTCGCCGCGTTTGTCGCTTTCTCCCGCATGTACCTCTATGTTCACTATCCGACCGATATTCTCGGCGGTGTGTTCTTCGGTCTGCTCTATGCATTCCTCGCACTCGCAATCTGCAACAAGCTGTTCCGCAATAAGGACTGGGACGGCTGCCAGGGCGCGATCCGTGCCGCGCATGATGCGGAAAAAGCCGACCGGAAAAAGACTGCAAAGGTTCACTAATTGCACAAAAGCACCGTCCGGCTGTCGGACGGTGCCTTTTTTGAGCGGATCTGTCGGATCCGGCTGTGCTATAATACCAAAAGTGTGTGTTTCATCAACGGAAAAGAGGCGTTTTTTCTTTGAATAAGGATCTGACTGTCGGCAAGCCCGATTCTGTGCTGCGGCGCTTTTGTCTGCCGCTGTTCGGCAGTGTCATCTTTCAGCAGCTCTATAACCTCGCGGACAGCTTCGTCGCGGGACACTTTATCAATGAGGATGCGCTCGCGGCTGTCGGCAACAGCTACGAGATCACGCTCATCTTCCTCGCATTCGCCTTCGGATGCAATATCGGATGCTCCGTCACGGTCTCGCAGCTCTACGGCGCAAAACGGCTGCGCGACCTCAAAACTGCGGTCTACACCACGTTCATCACTGCCGCGGTACTGCTCGGCATTCTCATGAGCGCCGGTCTGATTTTCTGTGATCCGCTGCTCCGGCTCATCCATACACCGGACAATATCTTCAGCGATTCTGCGCTGTATCTGCGCATCTATATCTTCGGGCTGCCCTTCGTCTTCTTCTACAACGTCGCAACCGGCATCTTCTCTGCGCTCGGAGATTCCAAAACGCCCTTCTGGTTCCTCGCGGCATCTTCAATCTCCAATATCGGCGCCGA
>CAMNAY010000211.1 GCA_946531975.1 uncultured Ruminococcus sp.
GTCACGCTCGCTGGGCAGGGTGCGGGTCGCCATGACAGCCGGCACCGAGCAGCCGAAGCCGATCAGCAGCGGCACAATGCTTCTGCCGGAGAGTCCGATCTTCCGCAGCAGCTTATCCATGACAAAGGCGACGCGCGCGATGTAGCCGCTGTCCTCCAGCAGCGACAGAAACAGAAACAGTGTCACGATGATCGGCAGGAAGCTCAGGACACTGCCGACGCCCGCAAAAATGCCGTCGATTATCAGACTGTGCAGAACACTGTTTGCGTTCCAGCGCGTCAATGCCGCATCAGCCGCACCGGTCAGCCGGTCAATGCCCGCTTCCAGAAGCTCCTGTAAGAATGCGCCGATCACATTGAAGGTCAGCCAGAATACCAGTCCCATAATCGCGATAAATGCAGGAATCGCGGTATATTTTCCGGTCAGCACGCGGTCAATGCGGCGGCTGCGGATATGCTCGCGGCTCTCAGCAGGTTTGATGACGGATTCCGCGCACAGACGGAGGATAAAGGAGAACCGCATATCCGCGATTGCAGCGCTTCGGTCCAGTCCGCGCTCCTTCTCCATCTGCATGATGATATGGTCGATCATCCGTTTCTCATTTTCATCGAGGGCAAGCTGCTTGATGATGAGTTCATCGCCCTCCGCAAGCTTCGATGCCGCAAACATCAGCGGCAGTCCCGCCTTTTCTGCATGATCTTCGATCAGATGCGCCGCACCGTGCAGGCAGCGGTGAACCGCACCGCCGTTTTCAGTTTTCGCACAGAAATCCTGCCGCAGCGGCTTCTCCTGATACTTTGCAATATGCAGTGCATGCTCGATCAGCTCATCGACGCCCTCATTCTTCGCCGCTGAAATCGGAACGACCGGCACACCGAGCATCTGCTCCATGCGGTTGACATCAATGCTGCCGCCGTTCGAGGTCAGCTCATCCATCATATTGACCGCAACAACCACCGGAATATTCATTTCCAGAAGCTGCATTGTCAGGTACAGATTGCGCTCAATATTGGTCGCGTCCACGATATTGATTACCGCATGCGGCTTTTCATTCAGCACAAAATTCCGCGAGACAATCTCCTCGCTGCTGTACGGCGACATCGAATAGATTCCCGGCAGGTCCGTAATCCTTGTATTCGGATAGCCCTTGATCGCACCGTCCTTGCGGTCCACCGTAACGCCGGGGAAATTGCCGACATGCTGCTTGGAGCCGGTCAGACGGTTGAACAGCGTGGTCTTGCCGCTGTTCTGATTGCCGACAAGCGCAAAGGAAAGCACGGTATCATCCGGAAGCGGCGTGCCGCTCCCCTTCGGGTGAAATTTGCCGCCTTCACCCAGTCCGGGGTGCTCCGTCTTGCGGCTGACACACTTCTGCTCCGCCTTGATCTCCTTCTCTGTGACCGGCGCCACTGTGATCTGCTCTGCATCGGCGATCCGCAGCGTCAGCTCATAACCGTGCAGCCGCAGTTCAACCGGATCGCCCATCGGTGCGTACTTCACAACCTGCACCTCTGTACCGGGGATCAGCCCCATATCCAGAAAGTGCTGCCGGAGCGCGCCGTCGCCGCCGATCTGCTCCACCCTGCCGTATTCTCCGATTTTAATATCCTTTAAGGTCATTCCACTATCCTCCGTTGCCTTTTTCAAGAAGGCAGAATCTATGGCGCGAACGGCAGTCATCCGTTAGCATTTGTTAACAGAGCATCAAAGGAAATCGCAGCCCGTATGGAGCCGCGTTTCGCTGATCGCCCGTATAAATGCTCTTTTCAGACATTTTCAATCCATTCAGACACCGTTACCCTATTATAACACATCTCATGCAGGAATGCAACCCCTTTTTCAAATTTTTCCTGTACGTTTTTAACATTGACAAAATACACTGACCGTGATATAATGTATGCGAGCAGAAATCTGAATAGAAAAGAGGAATTTTTATGAAGCGATCCACGCAATCTGCGATCATTCTGAGTGCTGCTCTGCTCTGTGCAGCGGCGCTTCCTGCGGTGCATGCCGCAGCTGCCGACGGAGACGGCTGGCAGGAGGAAAACGGACGCCGGTTCTATCAGCAGGAGGGCGAACGCCTGACCGGTGAAGCGGAAATCGACGGTATGCCCTATCTGTTTGCTCCGAACGGTGCGCTTCAGACCGGATGGCAGACCGTAAACGGGAAACGCTATTTCTACACCCGCAGCGGCGAGATTCAGCTCGGCTGGATCACATGGCGCGGGGAAACATACTATGTCTCGCAGGAAAACGGCAAGCTCACCTCCGGTCAGCAGCCGACCGATGAAGGCGAGACCGCCGTGTTCGATGATTACGGCGTCGTGCTGAAGGAATGAGCACAGCAGGAGGACGGCAGCTGGAGAATCCCGTTTGCATCGGGTGAAATCACAATCGACGGCGTGCCCTATCTGCTGGACGATCAGGGCAGACTGCTCGCCGGTGTGCAGACACCGTCCGACGGCATTGCCCGCTTTTATGATGCCGAAACCCGCAGTGTTGTGACCGGTGCGGCAGCAGATGCCGACGGGAAGCAGTATCTTGCCGGTGAGGACGGACATCTGCTCACCGGTTTCCAGACCCTGCCGGACGAGACAGTCCGCTATTATGATCCGGAAACCTATCAGGCAGTCACCGGCGAGCAGACCATTGACGGCAGCAGCTATCTGTTCGATGCGCAGGGCGTCATGCAGACCGGTCTGTACAGCACCATGGGCAATACCCGCTATTACGGCGAGGACGGCAAAATGCAGACCGGATTCGTCACGCTGGAGGACGGCACGCGCTACTTCAGTCCGGATACCGGTCTAATGCGCCGCGGCATCATGACGATCGGCTCGGACACCTATTATTTCGACAGCTCCGGCATCATGGCAATCGGCTGGACTGAGCTTGGCAATGTGAAGTATTACTATGATGAAGAAGGCAAATGCGTTTCAGGCTGGACAGAGATTGACGGCACATCTTACTACTTCACACAGAGCGGTCAGCTCGTGACCAAGCCGACAAAGATCGGCGACGATATCTATGTGTTCAATCAGGAAGGTCTGCCGGTCTCCGGCTGGTACACCACTGAATCCGGCGCCAAGTACTACGGCAATTCCGCCGGCATCGCACTGCTCGGCTGGCAGGATCTTCAGGGCTACGGATACTATTTCGGTACGGACGGCGTCATGGCAGTCTCCACGACGATTGGTGACTTCACAATCGACGCACTCGGTCATGCACGCTCCTCAAATGCCGTAAAAGTTGACAATTATCTCGCAAAAATCACCAACAAAACACCGATCGGCATTTTCAATTACTGCGTCTCGAACTTCCGCTATTACCGGAACGAAGCAACCCGCACCTACACGCAGCTGAAAAATTCCGGGTGGGATTCGCTCGTC
>CAMNAY010000212.1 GCA_946531975.1 uncultured Ruminococcus sp.
ATCACGAAGCCTCTGGAATCGCCTGCCCAGAGATATTCGCAGTACAGGCTGCCGTCATCGGCGACTTTGGAAACGATCAGGCTCATGGTCGTCGGCAGCTCACGAAACAGGTCTCCGCCGATTTTGAAGGCACCCTTTTCACTGATCGCCTCCTTGACGGTCTGGAGTCCGGATTTCAGCCGCTGTTCGATCCGCTCGGCGTCCTTGCCGTCGAAGCGGAAGCCGTCATCCGGCGCCGCATAGAAGCGGTCGATGATATCCGCAGCGATATTGGAAGCAAGCCTTGCGCCTGTCTGATTCTTCGCCTTCTGATATTTCTGGGCACCCATACCGCCGCAGCCGTCAAAAACTGCGATATAACCGGTATTGCGCTTACTGTCCGCAAACTGCAGTGCGAACGCATCCTCTCCCGCGCCCTTGACGCGCTCTTTGGACGCACACACGACCAGATCGGGCAGCATATTTTCTGTTTGGCTCAGCATAGCCGCATTCACCTCTGCAATCAATTCAGATACTGTTGGCAATGGCATTGATGATCTGGTGGTAATCCGCTTCCTCCAGACCTCTGCCCGCCTCGGACATAAAATGAATCACGTTGTTCCATGTTTTCGTGATATCGCTCCAGCCGGGGACATCGGGTGTATACATGATGAGACGCTTTGCGTTGTCCTCCATGTAGCCGCCGTCGCGTCTGTCGCCCCACCATTTGGTCAGCTCGTCAAACGAGGAAGCCATGCTCTTGGGGTAATTCGGCGCATCCTTCGCATAACCCAGCGGATGCGTGGACGCATCCGACCAGACCACGATGATCTGACGGCGCTTGACACCGCCGTCCGACCACTTGGAGCGGATCGCGAATGCCAGTGCTTCGAGACCGTCCTCCGGCTCATCGCCGCCGCCGAACGCCTCAATCGAATTCACCGTATCACGGAATACCATATCGTCTTTGGGCAGCGTGAAGAAATTGGTGCGGAGCATCGCATCCTCACGGTCCTCGATATAATCACGGAACGCAACAACTTTGATGCGGAGCGAGTCGATAACCTTCTTCTTCTCCTCCATCACGCGCATCAGATCCGGATAAAAATTCAGCGCATTGGTCTTTACCAGATCAATCAGATCGGTCATACTGCCTGTTGCGTCGATCACAAACACCAGATCGACATGATATGTAGCCTTAAAATTGCTTCCCATGTTCGTAAGTCCTTTCGTATGAAGTTATGCATACGGCGTGCAGCAGCACAGCCGCTGAGGCTCAGATTCAAAGGGTGTCAGACATTGTATCCGCCGGTTTGCCGCTGTCCCGCTGTGAAGCGAGCTCCTGTGCAGCCGCCGCCGCAAACGGGTCAGGCGGAAGCGCCGTGCTGTCCTGTGCGGGATTCTGCGCAGGCTCCGGCATCTGCGGCACCTGCACGGGCGGTTCGGGGACGTTCGCCGGAATTTCCGGCTGCGGAGGCAATGTCTCCGGCTTTCTGCGCGGGCGCTTCATCGGCGGTTTCGGCGCGGTCTCCCCGCTCACGCCGTAGAAATCGGCGTCAATATAGGTTTCCTGCGGCATTTCGCCGTCCGGAAACTGTTCTTCCGGATCCGGATGATCCGGCTGTTTTGCATGTTCGAGCATTCCGTGTCCCATATAAAGCTGGCACACGAATCCGCCCAGCGCAAAGAGTGCAGCCGCCAGCCATGTCAGAGCGAACGGTCTGCATGTCCCGAAAATCAGCGCCGTGAGCAGATAGCCGCCGCGCAGACCGAAGGAAAGCGGTGCAGCAATCATCAGCGCAGGTTTCCGGTATCGGGTGCCGAGTACGGCAGCAGCCAGTGCCAGACCGATTGCAAATGCCGCAAGCGTACCGATCAGGAAGGTCAGCGACCGGTCAGCCTGTGCTGCATCGGCGATGCCGGAAAAAGACCGGCGGTATCCGTTTGCAGCGGCATAAGCTTGCAGGATGCGGGATCGCAGCAGCAGCCAGCCGGTCAGGAGCGTCAGCGGAAATGCCGACGAAAACATCATAAGAAACGCGGACATCCGCCGCCAGATAAAGCAGAACGCCGCAAGAATCAGCGAAATGCAAAGCAGCGTCAGCTTGCACCAGAGCGGTATTCCCGCAAAAGCCGCGGAATCTGCGCCGGTCAGCCGGCAGACCAGTTCCGCAATGCTCAGCGCATTGATGCCGCAGAGCAGCAGCAATGCCGAAAAAGCAGGGTAGGAGCGGTGTGCGGTACAGCCCCAGACCAGTGAGAGCAGGATCACGGCAGCGACAAGGATCACCATAACCGTACTGCCGGTCTCCGCACTCGCGCTCTTTCCGAGGGTATCCCCGTAATCGCATGCTGCGCGGGAAAAGGCTGCGGTGAAATCAGCGGTTTCATCGGCAGCTTCGGGCTGTGCATCCAGCACCGTGCGGAACTGCGGCACATCAGCCGCAGCTGAAACGGTGACCGGTGAACACATCAGTGCAGCCGATGCCAGACAGGCGGCGATCAGCGCTGTCAATCGTCTCATGCCGTCACCTCCGGCAGTCAGTTATACTTCAAAATCATCCGCAGGAACAAACATGCTGTGGTGCTGTCTGGGCGGTTCCGGTTCCGGCGTTTTCACTGCCGCATCCGGCATGACCGGTTCTTCCTCCGGCGCATCCGGCACGACCGGTTCTTCCTCCGGCACATTCAGCACGACCTGTTCTTCTTCCGGCGCATTCAGTGCGACCGGTTCTTCTTCCGGCGCATTTAACTCAACCGGTTCTTCCTCCGCTGCAACTTCCGTAATCGGCGGCACCGTAACAGCCGGAATCGACGCCGTTACAGGGGGCGGAATCGGAATCGGCGCAGGGATGGGCGCAGGCGCGGGAATCGACACCGGCGCGGGAATCGACACCGGTGCGGGAATCGGTGCAGGCGCAGGGATCACTGCGGGAGCAGGAAGCGGTGCAGGTGCGGGAAGCTCCGGCGCGCCGTTCTGTTTCACCTTTGCGCCGCAATTCACGCAGAAAATCGACTCCGGCAGCAGTGCAGCACCGCATTCACGGCACACAGCCTGCTCCGGCATTTCATCCGGCACATCGTCCGGCAGCGGTGCGGATGCGTCGAAGAATCCGCCGCCCAGTTCCGGATCGGCTGCGGGTGCAGTCGTCTCAAATGTGTGTTCTGCGGGCGCATAGTCTTCGGTCTTTGCATCATCCGGTGCAGCAACCGGTGCGCCGCAATTCACGCAGAAAATCGACTCCGGCAGCAGCACAGCACCGCATTCGCGGCATACAGCCTGCTCCGGCATTTCATCCGGCACATCGTCCGGCAGCGGTGCGGATGCGT
>CAMNAY010000213.1 GCA_946531975.1 uncultured Ruminococcus sp.
CCGTCGGCGGACCGATCTTCGGCGTTGAGTGCAAGATCGTCGATCCGGAGACCGGTGAGGAGGTTCCGGACGGCGTGGACGGAGAGTTCTGCGCACGCGGCTACAATATCATGAAGGGCTACTACAAGATGCCCGAGGCAACTGCTGCCGTCATCGACGAGGACGGATGGCTGCATTCGGGTGACCTCGCCCGCAGACTGCCCGACAGCGGCTATTTCAAGATCACCGGCAGAATCAAGGATATGATCATCCGCGGCGGCGAGAACCTCTATCCGAAGGAGATCGAGGACTTCCTCTACACGCATCCGGATGTCCGCGATGTGCAGGTCATCGGTGTGCCGGATAAGCAGTACGGCGAAGAAGCAATGGCTTGCGTCATCCGCAATGAAGGCGCGACCTGCACCGAAGACGACCTGAAGGAATATGTCCGCACGCACATGGACAAGACGAAGGTTCCGCGCTATGTCCGCTTTGTCGATTCATTCCCGATGAACGCGGCAGGCAAGATCCTGAAGTACAAGATGCGCGAGGAGGCTGTCGATTACCTCAACCTCCACGAAGCAAACAGCATTGTGACCGCATAAACACAGGTTTTAATGAACCGAAAGGGGCTCAGCAGTTTCAGCTGAGCCTCTTTTCTGTTTATTCGCTGAAGGTGACAGTCACCGTTTTCGGGTCGGCAGGCGTCATAAATACCGCAGTTTTCACAGCAGAATACCGGACAGTTTCCGCGTCCGGCATGTCTTCTGCCTGCGGCTGGATTGCCTTTGTGCGTTTGCGAAAATCACAGCTTTCAGGCGGATTCCCGTCCGGCATCATGATCTGCATATGATGCGTTCGGTGCCAGTTGACCTGCGCTGCGTTGTCATAAGCAAAGGCATAGATGCCAAAAGGTGTGATGCGAAGTGTGCCGGATTCCTCGCTGTACTGTTCCGTGCGCCAGTCATTCTGTTCGAGCCGCAGCGTGACCGCACCGTCAAAATGAATCTGATGGGGGTTGTTTTCGCCGGTATCGGTACCGGTCTGATCGTCAAAGTCGAAATTTTCATCGCGCAGTACAGCATAAAATGCCGCAAGAACCGGCTCCTGCGTCTCATATTCTCCTGTATCATACGCAAATGCAGCCTCTGCAAGATAGACCTGCGGGTCGGCAGTCGGCGTCAGGGCACAGTCAAAAAAGCTGCCGTAATCCGGATCAAGCGTCTGCCCCTCCGGTGTCCGGACAGCAGCCGCCTTACCGAACATCAGGTACGGGTGTGCCCAGTCAAAGTCCGCCGGTACACGCACCTCAAGAAAGCACATGCCGGAAACTCCGTCTGAGGCATAGCCGGTCACGGTCACGGTATAGTCACTTTGCTTCACAGACTGCGGTTCGGTCACAGTGATCGGTCTGAGCAGCGCGGCGTCCGCCTGAATCTCAGCCTCCGGCTTGACAGGCATCCAGCGGTAATGCTCCCGCCAGTCCGGACGCTTTGCGCGGGATTGCAGCACCGGCAGAGACAGCGCCGCAGTGACAGTCATTGCAGCGACAGCAGCGAGCAGCGCATACCGGAATCCCCTCCGGCATCTCGTCGGGCGCATCGCAGCACAGACAGCTTTCCGGCAATTCCGGGTCTGCCGGATGCCCGCAGTCTGCTCCGGTTCAGGCTCCAGTGCGGATAAATAGTCATAAAAACTGTTCATATTGATTCCTCCTTCAACACGTTTCGCAGGCGGCGTTTACTGCGATACAGGATATTGTCGATCGTCTTGACCGGCACGCCGAATCGCTTTGCCAATGCCTGCATCGACTCCATATAATAATACTTCCGGACGAAAATCTCGCGGTCAGGCTCCTTCAGCGTCATGATCGCCGCCTGAAGCCGTTCCGCATCTGCACGGCGGTCGAGCATCAGCAGAAAATCCGCATCTGCCGTTTCCGGTTCCGTATTAGCAAGATGCTGTATATCCCTGCGGAGCGCGCGGCAGCGTGAAATTGCAGTATTGCGGCTGATACAGCAGAGATATGCACGCAAATGCCGCGGTTCTTCCAGTTTATCGAGCGTTTGCCAGAGCCGCAGGAAACTCATATTGACGCATTCTTCCGCGTCCTGCGGATGCCGCCGAAGAATGCCGCTGCAAATGCTGTATACCAGCGCATAATACTGTTTGATACAGGCGCGCATTCCTGCGTCGGCATCCTGCTTCAGCAGCTTATAGAGTGCTGCGTCATCCAAACCGTTTCCCTCCTTTCCGTTCCGAATGGAAAGATCTTTCATATCATAAGACGCAGAAAGCCGACTCATTCCTCACAGAAAATCTGAAAAAAAGACAGCGGCTGCACTTTTTTGTACAACCGCTGCTCTGTTCAGTTTCCGTTATGCAGGAAGCTCTGTGAGGATTCCCATGAATACCGGCAGATTTGTTTCCGTGTCCACGATCATGTACAGGAACGGACGGTCGAGGATCACGTATTTCACTTCCGGCAGGACCGCTTCGCATTCATCTGACATGGAGACTGCCGTGACTGCCGCCGCCTTGGTACCCTCGGTATCGACCTCGATATGCGTCTTGTGCAGCACCTTGTCGATAAAGAGCACGCCGCTGGCAGTCTTTGCCATGCGAGAGAAATCCGCATTCTCATCGAATGCACCTGCCATGCCCATCGCGCTGAGCTGCTCCGACATCTCCGTATCAAAATCGTAAGAAAATTCCGGAATTCCCGCGGACACATCGCAATACTCCGGCGCGGTCAGCGTTTCGCGGAGCGCATCCGGCGTCAGTCCGGCGAGATAATCGGTCACGGAGAGCCCCTCCTCCGGCAGCAGTGCCGCAAAGGCATATCTGCCGCCCTCATAGGGCTTCATGAACCCGACAGCATGCGCATCCTCCAGATAGACCGACTCATCGGAATACATCATCTGTGCGGTCTGTGTGCTGCCGTTCTGCGCTGTGAATTTGCGATCAGTCGGTTCATTCGTATATTTCTGCGCCCATTTCGCATCGAACACGACCGCATTGATGAGGTACATCACATCGGACGGCTGAATCTCATCGAGCATCTGCGGAATCATCTGATCGGTATGCTCGCTGCACCAGCGATTGATCTCGTCCGCCGTGCTCTGATCAAACGGGCGAAGATAAGCCGGTGCGCCGTAGTAATCGACATTCGTTTGCAGGAAATCCGGCTCCGCCTTGATCCGGTCGCCCTCGTCGCGGATCCAGAGAGAGTTCGCGCAGAGCAGCTTGCAGGTGTCGGTGTTCGGCTGATTCGTGCGCTGCGTGAGCAGATAGGGGTTGAGGTCGCTGACGGGCATCCCGCCGA
>CAMNAY010000214.1 GCA_946531975.1 uncultured Ruminococcus sp.
TGGAGATCGCACTGCCGATTACCGTCGGAAACAGCGTGTGGTTCGGGGCAAATGTGACCGTGCTCCCCGGCGTGACGATCGGGGACAATGTGGTCATCGGCGCGGGCAGCGTCGTGACGAAAGATATCCCCTCCGGCGTGATCGCAGTCGGCAGCCCGTGCCGCGTGCTTCGTCCGATCACCGGCGAGGACAGACGCCGCTATCCGGTCTGGGAGAAATAAGAATATGAAAACAAAATCGAAGAAAAAGAAGATCATTCTGTTCACGCTGCTCGCCGTTCTGCTTTTGCTGATCGCTGCCGCAGTCTGGTTTTTCCAGTTCACGCACAGCGGATACAAAATGACGGTGCCGTTCCGCCCGTCTTTTGAGGAAATCGAGGATAATGTGTATATCAACAAGGGCTATGCCGGCTCAGAGGAGGAAGTCCTCGAGCAGATTCTGTTGGCAAAGGGACGCGGTACCGCGTTTTTCGGCGAACTGCAGGGAACGGATGAGACTGTGTTTATTATCTGTGATGACAAAAAGCTGCTGAAAAAGCTTGGCAGCGAAAAAGATACGTCAACGCTTCTGTTTCCTGTTCGCAGGCATTATATCTGTATTTCGGACGAGTATCTGAATCAGGATATTGTATCGCATGAGCTGACGCATGCCGAACTGCATTCCCGCCTGAACGACAAGGCGCTCAGAAAGCTCCCGACATGGTTTGACGAGGGAATCGCAACACAGAACGATTACCGCGAACAGTACAGCGCCGAGGAGTGGGAAAAGCAGACCGATCACGGAGCGAATGTCCTTGCCCCCGAAGATATGGACACCCCGGAGGAGTTCTATGCCGGCACTGCCGAGGACAGGCGGTTCCGCTATCTGAATGCGAAGCATCTGGTCAGCGAGTGGATGGCAGCACACGGGCAGGAGGGACTGATTGCGCTGATCGGCGCGCTGAACAGCGGGACGGATTTTGAGACAGCCTTCGGAGGGTGAAAAGGCATGCATATCAGAGCATACATACCGGACGATCTGCCGGAAATGTGCCGGATCTGGAATGAGGTCGTGGAGGAGGGCATCGCCTTCCCGCAGGAGGAGTGCCTGACCGCCGAAACCGGCGCAGACTTCTTCGCGCAGCAGACCTATGCCGCGGTTGCAGAGGAAAACGGCAGCATTTTCGGGCTTTATATCCTGCACCCGAACAATGTCGGGCGCTGCGGGCATATCTGCAATGCCAGCTATGCGGTCAGCAGTGAAAGCCGCGGAAAGCATATCGGGGAGCAGCTTGTGCTGGACTGTCTGGCACAGGGAAAGGCGCACGGCTTCCGTGTGCTGCAATTCAATGCCGTTGTCGAGAGCAATATCCATGCGCGGCATCTGTATGAGCGCCTTGGCTTTGAACAGCTCGGAACGATCAAAGGCGGCTTCCGGATGAAGAACGGCGAATATGTCAATATCTGCCCGTATTACAAAACGCTGTAACGGGCAGCTGATTTTTCCGCATACCGCAGATGCGGATGGGGGAGGTGCAGCATGTCAGAGAAACCGCCTGTGATTGCGGTCGTCGGAGCAACCGCTTCGGGCAAGACCGCGCTGGGCATTGAGATTGCACAGCATTATAACGGCGAGGTGATCTCGGCGGATTCCATGCAGCTCTACAAGGGGCTGGATATTGCGACCGCCAAGCCGACGCCGGAGGAGATGCAGGGCATCCCGCACCACCTCATCAGCGTGCTGGAGCCTGCACACGCCTGCTCCGTCGCGCAGTATACGGACATGGCGCGGGAGAAGATTGCGCAGGTGCAGAGCAGGGGAAAGCTGCCGGTCATTGTCGGCGGAACGGGTCTGTATCTGGATTCCCTGCTGGATAACATTCAGTTTCCGGATATTCCGGCGGATGCGGCACTGCGGGAGCGGCTTCAGAAGGAAGCGGAGATACGCGGCAATGCTGCCATGCGGGAGCGGCTGCGCGGCTGTGACCCCGAATCGGCGGAGCGCCTGCATGAGAATAATCTGCGGCGCATCCTGCGCGCACTGGAGGTCTTCGAGCTGACGGGCATCCCGCTCTCGGAGCATGCCCGCCGCAGCAGATCGGTACCGCCGCCCTGGAATGTCCTGCGCATCGGCATCGGCTTTGCGGACCGTGAGAAGCAGTATGCGCGGATCCGGCTCCGTGTGGACCGGATGCTGGAGCAGGGGCTGACTGACGAGGTGCGCGGGGAATTTCTCAGCGGAAGGCGCCGCGCAACGGCTGCCGCAGCGATCGGCTACAAGGAGCTGCTGCCGTGGCTTCAGGGCTATGAGACGCTGGAAACCGCAGTTGCACGCGTCAAACAGGAGACCTGCCGGTATGCCAAACGGCAGGGAACGTGGTTCCGTCGGAATCCACAAACGGAGTGGATTTTGCGAGATTCTGATTGTGTGGAATGTGGAATTTTCGAGATTGCTGAAAAAATTGTCGCCAAATGGAACGGTTTGTGATATAATATATTATGTGTAGTTGTTAATAGGGGCAGTCTGTCCCCCGCAAACTGACACATACCATACATATATGGGATAATGAAAGAAATGAGGCAAGTATTTATGACGAACAAAGGGTTGAATCTTCAGGACGTTTTTCTGAATCAGGCACGCAAGGATCGCCTGCCGCTGACCATTTTCCTGACCAACGGCTATCAGTTCAAGGGCATCATCCGCGGCTTTGATTCATTCATCGTCATTCTCGAAACAGACGGCCGCCAGCAGCTCGTGTATAAGCACGCGATCTCGACGATCGTCCCTGCAAGACCGATCTCCATTCTCGATGCAATGGAGCAGCAGGAGAAAGCGGAATAACGAATGAATGAGCTTACAACGCGAATCCTGAGGATCCTTGTTTTGGTGTTCGCTGTTGTTCTGGCTTCAACCATTTTCTATCATCTGCTGTTTCAGAATTATGAAACGGAAAACGCGATCTATTATGAGGTGCGGGACAGCTCCCCGTTCGAGGGCGTCTATGTCCGGAATGAGACTGTCCAGCGGTATACCGGTACCGGCGCACTGCGCTACTGCGTGGACGACGGCGCAAAGCTCGGCGTCGGCAGCACCATCGCAGAGGTCTATGCCGATGAGTCGCAAATCGACCTGCGCCGGCGCATTGCCCAGATGGAGGAACAGCTGACGATGCTCAACCGGATCGAAAACCCCGGTACGGCGGAGCATGCACAGCCCGCAAACCTCTCGGCACTGATCCGCGACCAGTATCGCTCGATGATCCGTCTGCGCGAACGCGGCGACCTCGCTTCGATGCTCGCAGGCAGACAGGATCTGAGCGTGTA
>CAMNAY010000215.1 GCA_946531975.1 uncultured Ruminococcus sp.
TGCGATATCCTTGCCGCTGTTTTTGCGGACGACGCACCAGCGCCAGATCAGCAGTGCAAGGAGTACAACCTCCAGCACATATGCCCAGATGCTCACGCCGAAGCGCTGGAACGCTCTGCCGGCTTTTGTCGAGCCGAAGCCGTCGCTCAGGGCATTGACCTTTTTCAGGACCGGCTCCGCAACAGACTCGATCTGCTGACGGTCGCTCTCCTCAATGACCAGCTTGCAGGATTCATGCAGCGATTCGGTGATCTGATCGAGCAGACCGGTGATCTCTGCGGATTCAATCCGGACAGGTGTATCGGAATCGCCGCGGAGCATCGCAAAATGTCCGTCGAGCTTCTCCGCGAGAAATGCAGGAATGCCCATGCCGTCCGCTGCCTGTGCAATATCTTCGGGCAGGACGTTCTCATCAGCGACATATTCGCTCCGGATATAATCGGAGACATTCTTGCCGGTAAACGGTACATCGGCATCGGACAGCTTCGCGGAACGGAGCGCATCGGTCAGAGCCTTTGATGCACTGTAGCTGCGCAATGCCGTCGTATTGCCGAAGCAGAAAAACAAAATCAGTACGCCGATCACACAGAGCAGCGTATGAATGAAGCGGTAGCCGCCCGATCGCGGACGCTTTTTGCCGCATCGCGTACAGACGCCGTTACTGTCATAAGCAGCGCCGCAGACGCAGGTCGTTTGCTGTGTTTTCGCCATAATGGTTACCCCTTAATTTTTGCAGTCCGGCGAGCATGTAGTAAGGTGTCTCCGACGGATTCATAATGGGGACTCTGTCCCCAAGCCCCTGCCAAAGGGATACTATCCCTTTGGAATCCCGTTTTGATGGGTGAATATGACAGCGCCATA
This sequence comes from uncultured Ruminococcus sp., assembly GCA_946531975.1. GTDB lineage: Bacteria > Bacillota > Clostridia > Oscillospirales > Ruminococcaceae > Firm-04. Next base: position 862 of record CAMNAY010000215.1, read on the forward strand.
AAACGGGATCGGAGATATATACCGCCGAAATGCTCAATCACCTTATCCGCAGACTGTGCGGTTCCGTGCGGCGGACTGCACACATATATATATTTTCGGTATCTTATATTATAGCACAAGCGTCCTTCGTTGTCAACAACTCCGGACGCTGAATATCCCGACGGTTTTCCGCAGGATTTTGTATTTTGTGCAGACAAACGAAAAGCGCACCCACGGTGAACGGGTGCGCCTCTCGCTGGAGTAGAAATGCTTGTCTGAGATAAGGAATGAATTGGAAAGCGGAATAAAATTGGATTGAAACTCAGTCCCAAACAGTGTTGTAGACCTTGTGAGCCTTTGCTTCCTTGTTGTGGAACTTGAACATCTCGGAAACCGTGCAGACTGCATAGCCCTGAGACTTCAGCCACGGGCAGAGCTGCTCAACCGCTGCTGCGGTGGTATCGTAATTCTCATGCATCAGCACGACGCAGCCGTCGAGCTGTCCCATGTTCGCCTTGTTCTTGACTGCGGAGACGATTGCATCAGTCGATGCACGGTTCCAGTCCTGCGTATCCAGACCGCAGTTCGGCATCGGTGCCGGAATACCTGCGAGAATCTGAGCGCTCTGCTGGAGAAACGGCAGACGGACACAGTATTCGCGTTCTTCGCCGAGAACTCTGTCAAGTGCCTGCTTGCACTGCATATATTCCTGATTTGCCTGCTGCGTGCTGTAATTCAGCTTCTGCATTTCCGGATGCGACCAAGTGTGGTTTGCAACCTCAAAGCCTGCTGCTTCCGCATTCAGGATTTCCTGTGTGTTGCTTGCAATGTGCTGTCCCCAGTAGAAGAAGGTTGCGTGGAAGCCGTTTTTCGTCAGCGTCTGCTGAATCTTGGCTGCCGCCTGTCCCTGCTGCGTATTTGCAGCAAACGGACCGTCATCGAAGCTCAGTGCAACGACCTTCTTATAGCCGCCGTCACGAATCCACTGCACATCTGCGACATTCGTCCACTGACCGGGGATCCGCTGCGGCTTTGCGCCTGCAGTGGTCGTTGTGGTGGTCGTGGTCGTTGTGGTCGTGGTGGTGGTTCTGGTCAGCTCCGGATAGATGAAGAGCTGGCGAAGCATCGAAAGATCGGCTGCTGTGAGCTTGCCGTCGCCGGTCATATCTGCGGTATCGAGATTGACCGTGCTCCCGCCGTCTTTCGTCAGCAGGAAGTTCAGCAATGCGTTCATATCATCTTTATTGATCTTGTCATCGTGGTTGACGTCGCCCTTGCGGAAGACGGGCTTCGGCGGCTCTGTATAGCTGGAGCCTGCCTCGCCGCCCTTGATCGAGTCAACATAGAACTCACAGAGATCGGTGTCGGTCTCGACATAAAGCAGCATGCCGGTTGCATCGGCCGGGATCGTGTAATCCGTATTGGAAAGAACGGTCCATTCGCCGCTGCTGACTGAATCAGCCGCGACCTGCACGTAATTCTGCTTGCTGGACGAATCGGTATACTCCAAAGAGAGCTTCATATCGACTGCGCTGCCGGATTCCTGATAGACTGCGCAGGAGAAGCTGTAGGACTTGCCGGCTGAGAAATCCATGCCCAGCGATGCGACTGCGCCGTTCCACGCCTCGGTACGGCTGCTGACGAGCAGGCTGTAGGATCCCTCATACGCCTTCGTGCTGACGCGCTCGACAGATTCCTGCGCTCTGGCAGCAAATCCGTCATAGCCGCTCTCGAAGCCGGCGTCGAGGTAGGTCTGTCCTGCGCTTGCAGGAATTGTTGTTGCGGTGAGCGTCATCAGCAGCACGCTTGCGCTGACGGCTCTTGCGATCGTTCGTTTGAAATTCAGCATTACGCCATCCCCTTTATAAAATTAGAATTCACTCCCATATGCCCGTTTCCGAGCCCCCATGTTTTATGATTTCGCTGTCTCATGCAGCGATTTCTATACTATTATAATAATATGAAGAATGCGGCTCTGAGCCGCTCGAAAAAAAAGAGTGGAGCGCCGGTCGGTAGTCGTTACCGGCACCGTGCGCCGACGCTGCCACTTAGGGGGAACTTTGTTAGCTGCCCGACGACGAAAGCTGGTTTCATCCGGTGTGTCATCGGCAGGATCAGACCGCGGAATCACATTCCGCAGGATTTCAACGCCCTGTTGAATTCCTCTGATACAATCATAGCATATTTTTGTATAAATTGCAAATAGGTTTTTCCTGATAGGGGGCATAAGCAAAAACATATGGTATTCCAATACTTTTATGATACTCGCTGTATAAATTTATTTTGTCCAAACGCCGTATCATTACATCCCGTCGAATATTCGCGCAAGATAATACATTTCAGAGCAATATTACTGCAAACAAGTCCGGATCGTCCCGCAATATTTGGCAAGTCATTCGCAATTTTTGGATTCCGCAATAATTGGCGCGAAATCCGCAATAATTGACGATTTTCCG
>CAMNAY010000216.1 GCA_946531975.1 uncultured Ruminococcus sp.
AGAAGATTCAGTTCATCCTGCCGGACGAAATGGACCGCAGAGTCGGTCAGGCAGTCGCAGCGGCTTCGCTGCCGGCGACCAATTAAGGCAAGACCGCGCAGAGCTGGCGGTGCAGATTCGCAGTCAGATTGTATAGAAATGACGCAGTCGGGCTGACGCCCGGCAAGGGATTTCTGTGCAAGATGACGGAAAAGATGCAAGCAGATGCGCCGCCAAGCCGTCAGGCGGGCTTTGTGCGGTGATGCCTCAAGGCAGTGTACGGAGAGGACTCCGTATGACATACATTGCACCAATATCCAATTCAGAAAGGCGGTATCACATGATCCTGAAAAATGTTCTCTTTGAGGGCAAGCAGACCGACATCACCGTTGAAGGCGGCAAAATCACCGCGATTGCTCCTGCATCTGCGGCGGCGTCCGGTGAGGACTGCACCGGTCTCTCGGTCATCCCCGGACTGGTCGATATGCATGCGCACGGCTGCGTCGGCAAGGACACCATGGACGGCGAATTCGCGGAAATGTGCGAATTTCTCGGCAAAAACGGCACGACCTCATGGCTGCCGACAACCATGACACAGAGCTTTGAGGCGATCAAGGCTGTCACCGAGGGCAAGACCGATGTCCCCGGCACCAACATCCTCGGCTTCCACATGGAAGGTCCGTACATCAACGAAAAGCGCAAGGGTGCGCAGAACGGCAAGTTCATCCGCAATCCCGACCTTGACGAGTTCCGCAGGCTGCCCGGCATGCGCGTTGTGACGATCGCACCGGAACTGGAAGGCTCAATGGAATTCATCAGGGAGTGCGGCGCTCTGGTCTGTATCGGTCATACCGACGCGGATTATGATACCTGCATCAGGGCGATCGAGGCGGGCGCAAACTGCCTGACCCACACCTTCAACGCGATGCCCGGCATCCACCACAGAAACCCCGGTCCGATCGGCGCGGCTGTCGCGAAGAATATCTATGTGCAGGCGATCACCGACGGTCTGCATCTGCATCCTTCTGTCGTGCTGATGCTCTACAAGATGTTCGGCCCCGACCGCATGGTCATCATCAGTGATTCCATGCGTGCGACCGGTCTCGGCGACGGCACCTACGAATTCGGCGGACAGGATATCACGGTGAAGGACGGTGTCGCAAGAACCGCAGACGGCGCGATCGCAGGTTCGACCTCAACGCTCTGGCGCTGCGTGAAGCAGGCGCACAGCTTCGGCATTCCGTTTGCCGATGCCGTGAAAATGGCGTCGCAGACCCCGGCAGACATGATCGGTGCGCCGGAAAAGGGCCGCATCGCGGTCGGCGCGGACGCGGATCTGATCCTGCTCGACAAGGATCTGGAGATCAGCCGCGTCATAATCGGCGGCGAATTCTTTGCATAAACAACCGACAGCAAAAGGAGCATCGGATATGAACGAGCTGTGTCAGATCATCCGCCGCACGGTGATCCCGAACTTCATGAATCTCCGCATCGCACTGCGCACCTATGACAGAGAGGCGCTGTGTGTCGGTGCGCCGTGCTGGCGCTGGGCGTACCACACCCTGCACTCGGCTGACAAGTGGTTCTTCAACCCGTTTGTCTACGAGGAGCCGGAGTTTCATGAGGACGGCATGGATAACCCGTATCACAAGGGTGAGACCGTGCTGACCGATGCACAGCTCCTTGCATATCTTGACCGTATTGAGCAGAAAACGCTCGATTATCTTGACAGCCTGACCGATGAAATGCTCTATGAAAAGCCGGAGCAGTGCCGCTATACCCGCATGGAGCTGGTGCTGCGGCAGTTCCGGCACCTCACCTTCCACACCGGACTGCTCAACGGTCAGACTGCCCTCACAACCGGCAAATTCCCCGTCTGGGTCAATGAGCCGGAAAAGTGGTCCGAGGGCGACGCGCTGTTCGAGAAATGAGCGGCGCGAATTTCCTGATCATTGCGAAACGGCTCCGTTTCGTGATACATATTTGAAAAGAGGTAATTTTTTTCATGCAGACAATTCTTGTTTTATTTGGCGGCGTTTCTCCGGAACACGCCGTTTCCCTTGTCTCCGCGGAGGCGGTTCTCCGCAATATGAACAAGGAAAACCGCAGAATTCTGCCCGTCGGCATCACCAGAGAGGGAAAATGGATGCTCTACGGCGGCAGCGATTACAAAGAAATCGCTGAGGACCGCTGGGAAACGCATCCGGATAACAAAATCGCATTCCTCTCGCCCGCGCGCGGCGCCGGTCTCTGCATTCTGACAGCAGAGGGTGCCGAGACCGTACCGGTCGATGTGATCTTTCCGGTTCTGCACGGCGAAAACGGCGAGGACGGCACGGTGCAGGGGCTGTTTGAGCTCTCCGGCATCCCGTATGTCGGCTGCGGTGTCTGCGCCTCTGCTGCCTCCATGGACAAATCGGTCACGAAGCTGATCGCCGCAACAACCGGTGTGCGGCAGGCACAGTGGCTGACGCTGCACCGCTCTGCGTTCAAGGCTGATCCCGCGGCAATGTGCAGTGAGATCACCGCAAAGATCGACTATCCGATTTTCATTAAGCCGTGCAGCACCGGCTCGTCCGTCGGTGTCTCGAAGGTCAAGACCGCGGCGGAGCTGATGCCCGCGCTCGAAAATGCGTTCAAATACGACCGGAAGATTCTTGCCGAGGAGTTCATCAACGGCAGAGAGGTCGAGGTTGCCGTGCTGGGCAATGAGCAGCCCAAAGCTGCAACCGCCGGTGAAATCGACGCAGGTGCGGAATTCTACGACTATGAGACCAAGTATATCACCTCAACCTCTACGCCGTACATCCCCGCCCGCATCGACGGGGATACCATGACGGCTGTCCGGAGCTGGGCAGTGAAAATCTTCTCCGCGCTCGGCTGTGCCGGTCTGTCCCGTGTAGACTTCTTCGTCACACGCGATACCAATGAAATCGTGTTCAATGAGATCAACACACTGCCCGGCTTTACGTCGATTTCGATGTATCCGAAGATGTGGGCTGCGGACGGTCTCAGCTTTCCGGCGCTGATCGACCGCGTTATCGAACTCGCACAGGAGGGCTGACCTATGGCACTGCTTCAAGAGGAGATGCGTGTGCAGATGACGGCTGCGGAGATCGCAGAATGTCTCCGTGCGCCGCTCCGGAACTGTCCTGACGGCAGCCTGACAGTCTGCGGCTTCAGCACCGACACCCGCACAATCGAAGCAGTAAACTGCTTCATCGCGCTCAAAGGAGGCAACTTCGACGGCAATGCCTATGCACAGGAGGCTGCGGAGAGGGGTGCTTCGTTCTGTGT
>CAMNAY010000217.1 GCA_946531975.1 uncultured Ruminococcus sp.
AACTCCCAGAACACCGTGCCGATCTTCAGCCCGTGCCACTCAAGATTCTCGCCGATCTCATAAGCAGGAATCAGATTTCCTTCGTAGTCAACGATGTAGAACTTATATTCTTTTTCTGCATCGTCCCATACACGGGTGTATACGACGACCTGCTGACCGTCCTGAATTTCGCTGCGAAAATCATTCAGAACAAACACGCAGTTTTCGGGTACTTGATAAGGGTAGCTGATCGCCGAGCCTTCCGGCGATGTAGGGTAGACTGCATTGTCGGAGATGCCATAGTCATTTACAGAGACAAAATCGTTGAAAACACTGACTTTATCGCCGCTGAATGCGATGACACGCCCGAATTTCACCTCTCCGTCACGCCGGTAAACGATCATCGTTCCCTGTTTTGGCTCGCCCGGCCGATACGTAAGGCAGAATTCGCCGTCCCTGATCGTCGGGTAAGCACTGTTTGTGTGACAGATGTGAATTCCGGCAATGAACCGGAAGACAAGTGCCAGAATCAGTGCAGTTGCAAAAAGCTTGACAAAAAAGGACAATGCGTAGCTTTTTGCAGTCCGTTTTTTTCTGGGTCTGACAGTTTGCTTTGATGCTGCTTTGTCAGCTCCGGAATCTGTCTGTCCGCTTCCTGCCTCGGCGCTGTCAGTATCCATTTTCGCTCACTCCTTCACGGAAACTGCTTCTTACAGGAGAAGCCCGCCCCAAGGCAGCCGAACTTCGGTATCCCTGCACGCATACAGAGGGCGTTCCGCACTTGAATGCGTGTGCGTTTTGAGGCGGGGCACCCCGGCTCGCTTGTGTGAGTATCATCGGCATTAGATATCGCCCTCCTTTTTTATGATGCAAAGTCCGATCGCGACAGCACCGATAATCGAAAATGAATACTCTCTTATATTGTACCACGAAATGAAATGCCTCAGATTGCAAGTATTTTTTTAAAAATACCATATTATTTTTGCAATTAAGCCGCCCCGCCCGGCGCAGCGCCGGCGGGTGAGCCCGAAGGACAAAGGAAACGGGCGGTTCCGTGCCGCGCAGGGCTTTACAAAAACAGGAAAATCGTGTATACTGTTATCAATATACCGATACGGAAAGGGGCAGCGCCATGAAACGAATCCTCTGTGCCGTGCTCTGCGCGGCAGCGATCCTTGCCGCAGGATGCAGCGGTCAGGACGGGAAGAAGCACCCGAAGAAGGAACGCAGCACCGCGGAAACCGAGTCTGCCGCAGACTCCGGCAGCACTGCATATGATATTTCCGGGGGCATGCCCGTCATCTCCATCGAGACGGTCAGCCGCGCCGACGATGTGATGAAATTTGTCACGGAGCCGGTCGCCGCACATGTCTCAAAGCAGATCGCTTCGTGGACACCCGGCTATGTCATGCCGCCTGCTCCCTATTACGAAGCATGTACGGTCTCTGTCACGGCGCCCGACGGCACAGAGCTGCTTGCGCCCGCGGATGCCGATGTCAAGGTGCGCGGCAACTGGACAACCTCCTATGACAAGAAGCCGCTGCGGCTGAAATTCGGGCAGAAGCAGAATCTGCTCGGTCTGAACGGCGGCGCGGAATTCAAGAACTGGGTGCTGCTTGCAGGCGCCAAGGATATTTCCCTCTCACGCGACAAAGCCGCATTTCAGCTTGCAAAGGCGCTCTATGCGGAGGACGGCTTCTATGCCGCCGATGCACAGTTTGCAGAGGTGAAGATCAACGGTGAATACTGGGGCGTCTATCTGCTCACCGAGCAGCAGGAGGCGAAGAAAAACCGCGTGAACATCAGCACGCCGAAGCAGGATGAGACCGATATTTACACCGGCTATTTTCTTGAATTCGACGGGTATTATTACGCGGAAGACCCGATGCAGCAGTTCAAGATGGATTATGCCGGAAATGCGCCCCTCACGCCCTTTGACGGAGAGGGCGGCGGCGGCAGAACTGTGAAGGGGCAGCAGGAATCCTATCGCCCGAGACGCAAAGAGCCGGTCGGCTTCACGATCCGCAATGACATCCGCTCGCAGGCACAGCATGATTTCATCGCGGAATATATCGGCAATGTCTACCGCGTGCTTTACAGCGCTGCCTATGAGCACAAGGCGTATCAGTTCAGCGGGGATCTGCGCAGCATCTCTAAGACCGATGCGATCACGCCGCGGGAGGCTGTGGAGCGCGTTGTGAATGTGCGCTCGCTGGCAGATGCCTATATCCTTGCGGAAATTGCCTGCGACGCCGATCTTTACTGGTCGAGCTTCTTTATGGATGTGGATTTCAGCGAGAAGGGCAGCCGCCTGCTGACATTTGAGGCGCCGTGGGATTATGATTCCGCATTCGGCAACAAGGATCGCTGTGCAGACGGCACCGGCTTCTATGCGGCGAATATCATCCCGGATGTCAACGGCGAATACGAGACGATCAACCCATGGCTGGCGGTGCTGATGTATGAGGACTGGTTTCAGGAGATCATCCGGGAGCAGTGGACGAAGCTCTATGACAGCGGCGCCTTCGAGCGCACCGCAGAGACGATTCTTTCGGATGCGGAAAACGGCAAAGAGGCATTCTCGCGCAATATCAGCCGGTGGGGAAAGCCTGCCGACGACGGCGGAATCCGCAATGAGCTTACTTCGGCCACGCGCAGGCTCCGCACGCAGTCTGAGGGCGCAGAGCAGCTTGCCGCATGGATCCGCACCAGAGCGGAGTTCCTGAATGCGTACTGGCATAAGTAATCTGAGCGCAGTCTCCGGAGCGGTATTCCGGAGGCTGCTTTTTTCAGCCGCTTCGGGCGGCAAAATTTGTACGCCGCACCCATTGCACTTTTCCGCAGAATATGCTATAATAATAAGTAACTATCAAAAAGGAAGTGCAATATGCGTATTCGTCATAAGCCGTGGGCAAGACCTGAGCTTGCCGCCTCCCCGATCTGCACCGATATTCCCGGGGCAAAAGCCCTCCGCGGAATCTGGCGTGCACAGTTCGTGCGCCCGGAGCAGCCGCTTTTCATCGAGCTTGGCTGCGGAAAGGGCGGCTGGGTCTCGCAGGCAGCAGTCCGCAATCCCGGGAACAATTATCTCGCGTTCGATATCAAATCGGAAATGCTCGGCATGGCACGCCGCAAGACCGATGCCGCCTTTGCGGAAGCCGGCAGAACGCCTGACAATATCCGCCTCTCGATCCTCAATATCGAGCATATCACAGAGGTGCTCTCGCCGGAGGTTAAGGTTGACCGCCTCTATATCCACGGCGGCGAGCAGAACATCCCAGAACACTACGGC
>CAMNAY010000218.1 GCA_946531975.1 uncultured Ruminococcus sp.
GAAATGAGACAAGGCACGGGGTCAGCGGTGTTCCTGTTCGCTGAGAAGCTCCGCAAGCTGCTCCACTCTGCCCTTGCTGCGTTCACTGAGCTGCCGGAAGCGCTCCAGCAGCCGCATTTCATCGGGCAGCAGAACGGGATTTGCAGCGCCCTGCGGGAAATTGCTGCGTCCGGCAAGATAATCCAGACTGACACTGTAAAAATCGGCGAGTGTGACGGCAAAATCCAGCGGAACCGTATGCTTGCCCTGCTCATAATTCGTATATGTTGTCTTGTGCATGTGAAGCTGCTTTGCAAGCGCTTCCTGTGTCAGATCGCTGTCCTCGCGGAGATCGCGGATGCGCTGATAATGTTGCATAATTTGACGTACTCCCTTTTGTGTATTCCGCAGAAATTATACCACAGATGCGGGGGAAGTATTGACAAAATATAATGATTTATGTATAATAGACTAAATATACATCATTCGATGTATGGAAAGGAGAACTACATATGAAATTAGGAATTAAACCAGCAACTTACTTAGTTGCAATCGTATCAGCGCTTTCTGTATTGAATGCAGTGCCTGTTTCCGCATCTTCCAGTATCATTGCAAGCGGATACTGCGGCGAGTCACACAACAGAAAATTGGAAGGTGCAGAGCTAAAAGAATATCTTGGCGATGATTACAACTATTATGCAGAAAACTATCCTGAAATATTAGAAAACTACAATGTAGAAGAATATGGCGATAATCTGCAATGGAGACTGGATGATGAAGGCACACTGACTATTTCAGGAAACGGCATGATGTATAGCTTTTTTTACATGGCAGACGGTCAAGGCGGGGGGCCTGAGATGAGCCCTCCATGGGCAGGTAATGCTTCGGAATCAACAAATTACAGCGAATTAATCAAAAAGGTTGTCATTGAGGATGGTGTTACTTCTATTGGATGCTGCGCATTTTCAATCTGTCCGAATCTGGAATCCATCAGCATTGCTGACAGCGTTGTGATCATTGAATCACGGGCATTCTGGGGAACGAAATGGCTATATAATCAGCCTGACGGCATGATCTATATTAACAACTGCGCATATAAATGGAAAGGCAGCATCCCACAAAATACAGAAATCATAATTCGCGACGGAACAGACTATATTTGCCCGAGCTGCTTTATCCCATGCGTATCGTATCTCAATACACAAACCGGGGAACAGATGTATTTCGAGAATTATCAGGAGTTTAATTTAGACAATATAAGTAAAATAGCAATCCCCGATACGGTATTGGATCTGCAAATCGTTCGTGATTGGAAATGGTATCAAGAGCAGCCCGATGGACTTGTGCGCTTTGAAAACAGCATTGTCGGATACAAAGGAAACGTGAACAATCTTGAAGAATTGAATATCAAAGACGGCATACTCGGTATCAGCAGCAATGCTTTTGGCTCTTATTGGGAACCCTATGATAAATGCACAAATCTGAAAAGTGCGGTTATCCCTGACAGCGTGCGCTACATCGGTTCGTGCGCTTTTGCCGGATTACCAAATCTCAAGTCAATCACGATCTTAAATCCAAATTGTTTGATTTTTGACGGAAGTCAAGGGGCAATTTGGAATGAAGTCGGCAATTACAGCTATAACGAATTCAAATATAGTGGAACAATCTACGGCTATACCAATTCTACTGCACAGGCATATGCCGAAAAACACGGCTATCAATTTGAATCATTGGGGCTTGAACCGCTGACCGGCGATGTGACAATGGACGGCGATGTCGGCTTGAAAGACGCAGTGATTCTCGCACGAGCCATTGCAGGCAATATCGAAATGTCTGTCGAATTCAGAAAAAAAGCCGATATGAATGCAGACGGCAATATCAACGACGCAGACCTCACTGTATTACTACGCAGACTCGCAGGACTTGATTGGCAATAATACAAGCGCCGCACCGAGAGCAATCGGCGCGGCGTATTTTCGTCACAGTATAAAACAGATCAGCCCGCTGCACCCCTCATTGATGACGCGCTCAAGCGTTTCCTGCAATTTCAGGCGGGCTTCCGGCGGCATCTTCGAGAGCTTTGCGTGCAGCCCCTCATTCACAAGCGCATGCAGCGATTTGCCGAAGATGTTGGATTCCCAGATCTTCGCGGGGTTCTCCTCAAATTCCCGCAGCAGATAGAGCACAAGCTCCTCGCTCTGCTTCTCGCTCCCGACGATCGGGCTGACGGTCGTTTCAATGCCCGCACGCATGATGTGCAGCGAAGGAGCCGATGCCCGCAGCCGCACGCCGTATCGCCCGCCCTGCCGGATCATCTCGGGCTCCTCCAGCGTCAGCTCATCCGCCTCGGGCATGATGATGCCGTAGCCGGTCGCCTCCGCTTCTTCAAGCGCAGGACGCACGCGGTCATAGGCGCGCTTTGTCTCCGCAAGCTCCATCAGCACCGGGAAGAGCTCGTTCTCCCCGCTGATCTCGATGCCCGTTTCCTCGCCGAGCACGCGGTAAAAGAGCGACGGCTCCAGCTCCAGCTTCAAGACCGCATTGCCCTTGCCGAGCGCGATCTGCTTCACCTCCGCGCTGATAATCTGCGGGCAGGCTGTGAGCAGCGCAGGCATCCGCCGCACATCACGCACGGTCGAAAGCCCCTCTGCCGCCTGCCGCACCGCCCCGAACACCGCCGATTTCAGCCAGTGACCCGTCGGGAGCGCGGGCAGCCAGCCTGCAGTCTCCACGCTGATCTCGCGCACGGGGAACATGTCGAGCAGCTTTGTCAGCATGAGCCGGATGGTCTCCTCGCTGAGCTCCAGACAGTTCACAGCAAGCACGGGTGCGCCGTACTGCGCTTCGAGCTCCGCGGCAAGCGCCTGTGCCTCCTCGCTCTCGGGTGCGACACAGTTCAGCAGCACGACAAACGGCTTGCCGAGCGCCTGCAATTCGCCGATCACACGCGATTCCGCAGCGGCATATTCCGCACGGGGAATATCGGTCACGGAGCCGTCGGTCGTGACGACCAGCCCGACGGTCGAGTGCTCGGTGATGACCTTCTGCGTGCCGATCTCCGCCGCCATATTGAACGGGACTTCTTCGTCGAACCACGGCGTTTTCACCATGCGCGGCGCTTCCTGCTCGATGTACCCAAGACTGCTCGGGACGATGTAGCCGACACAGTCGATCATGCGGACGGCGCAGACAGCGCCCTCGGGGAGCGTGATCTCGACGGCATCCTCGGGGACAAATTTCGGCTCGGTCGTCATGATCGTTCTGCCGCCGGCGCTCTGCGGGAGCT
>CAMNAY010000219.1 GCA_946531975.1 uncultured Ruminococcus sp.
CCCGCCGCTCCGCTGTCAGCAAGCTGGAGATGCCCGCAATGAGCAAGTGCTCCAACTGCGGCGCGATCAAAGCGCCCCACAAGGTTTGCAAGCAGTGCGGTTACTACAATGGCGTTGCAGTTCTCAAGATTGAAGAGGACTAAACGCTTCAGCGATTGCAAAGAGGGGAGAGGGACGTTCTGTGCTTCTCCCTTTTTTTGTGCATGCGGATGTGGCGAAGGAGTAACGCCGCCGCGGAGAAAGGATGACCGCAGTTTGTCATCTTTTCTCTCCGGCGATTTCAGGGGTGCAATTCCTCTCATTCGCACAACCAGTTTCATCTGACATACAGAAAGGACGGAGATCGGCGTATGATCGAAATTACCGGAATAACCGCCGGCTCTCCTGCCGCGAAAGCCGGTATCCGTGCCGGCGACTGCCTCATCGCGGTCAACGATACCGTCATCCACGATGTGCTTGACTATCGCTTTGCAATCACCGAAAAGCACCTGAATGTGCGCTTTTTCCGTGAAGGCGAAGAATTGACCGTTCAGATCCGCAAGGGCGAATACGATGACCCCGGTCTCAATTTCGCGACCGCGCTCATGGACGAAAAACGTACCTGCGGCAATCACTGCATCTTCTGCTTCATCGACCAGAACCCCAAAGGTATGCGCGATACAATCTACTTTAAGGACGATGATGCCAGACTTTCCTTTTTGCAGGGCAGTTATATCACTCTCACCAATCTGACGGACGAGGACGTTGACCGAATCATCAAAATGCATATGACTGTCAATGTTTCCGTGCAGACAACCGAACCCGATCTGCGGAATAAAATGCTCGGCAACAAAAAAGCCGGCGAATCCCTGCGGCATCTCTGGCGCATGGGGAAAGCCGGCGTTTCTATGAACTGTCAGATCGTACTCTGTCCGACCTGGAATGACGGCGATCATCTGCACAAAACCCTCGCGGATCTCTTTTCGCTCGTTCCTGCCGTCGAAAGCATTGCGGTCGTCCCGTTCGGTATGACCAAATTCCGGCAGCATCTCTGTCCGATTCCCGCATTTACCGTCGAGAGCGCCAGAGAAGCCGTCGAACAGATCGAAGCGGTGCAGCGCTGGAGTCTTCAGGCGAACGGAAGACGGATCGTCTATGCATCCGATGAGCTGTATCTGCTCGCAAACCTGCCGCTGCCCGATGACGATGCCTATGAAGGCTATCCGCAGTACGAAAACGGCGTCGGCATGCTGCGCTACCTCATGAATGAGTTTTACGATGCGCTCGAAGATGCTGAATATGACGGAGATGCGCGGTTTCTTACAATCGCAACCGGCTCCGCTGCCGCGCCCTTCCTCGACAAAATGATGCGCGATCTCGAAGCGAAATTCCCGCAGGTTCACTGTCAGGTCATTACGGTTCTCAACGATTTCTACGGGCATTCAATCACCGTCGCGGGGCTGCTGACCTTTCAGGATCTCTCGGAACAGCTCAAAAACCGTGATCTCGGAAGCGCTGTGCTGCTGACCGAAACCTGCCTGCGGCATGACGATGTGTTCCTCGATGACAAATCCCGCGGGGATCTCGAACAAGTCCTCGGCGTGCCGGTCATCAAATGCAAGGTGGACGGCTATGTCCTGCTCGATACCGTTCTGGGATATGCGGAGGGAGAATAAGACGCCCGGTATTCACTTGTCAAGATTCCGGACGCATCCTGACAGTCCTGTGTCCCCTGCCCCGCCTGCATCACCGTTCTCATTTCGGCGCAGACGGCTGACAGCAGTCACACATAAGCCGTACAGCTCCCCGCTCCGGATCCTCCCGAATGCGCGGCTGCACGCGGCGCCCTCTATATATAGCGCAAAAACGGGCGAAAGTTGTACGTTTGTGTGCAACTTTTCAAATACTGTAACTGAATCTTAAGAAACGGGCGGAATGTGAGACAGAAATGCAAACAACGTAAAGTCCGCGTCAATTTGTGCATTGATGCGAAAACGCACCGTAAAAATCTTCCGCACTGCGGATACTTCGGACTCATCCATACAAAGGATCTATAAAAGGAGAATGCACTATGGCTTTGCCGGTTGTCGCCGTGGTCGGGCGCCCGAATGTCGGAAAATCGACCCTTTTCAATAAACTCGTCGGTCAGAGGCTCTCAATCGTTCAGGATACCCCCGGCGTCACCCGCGACCGTATCTATGCCAAAGCCGAATGGTGCGGCAGGCAGTTCATGGTCGTCGATACCGGCGGTATTGAGCCCAAAACCGATGACCATATGCTCGAACAGATGCGCAGACAGGCTCAGCTCGCGATCGAGCGGGCGGATGTCATCGTGCTCGTCACCGACGTCCGCGCCGGCGTCACTGCCAATGACATCGACGTCTCCAATATGCTCCAGAAATCCGGAAAGCCCGTCGTTCTCTGCGTCAACAAATGCGACAAGATCGGTGAGCCGCCGATGGAATTCTATGAATTCTATAACCTCGGTCTCGGCGAGCCCTTCGCTGTCTCCTCCCTCCACGGAAGCGGCACCGGCGATCTGCTTGACGCCGTGTGCGCCCGATTCCCGCAGGAGGCTGAAACCGAAGAAGATGCTGACCGCATCGCCGTCGCCGTCATCGGCAAGCCGAACGTCGGAAAATCCAGTCTCATCAATTTCCTCGCCGGTGAGGAGCGCTCGATCGTCATGGACGAAGCCGGAACGACCCGCGATGCCATTGACCTGCCGTTTGAAAATGCGGACGGAAAGTATCTGTTCATCGACACCGCCGGCATCCGCAAAAAAGCAAAAATCTCGGACGACATCGAGCATTACAGCGTCCTCAGAGCCTTCATGGCGGTTGACCGCGCACAGGTCGCTGTCATCGTCATCGACGCAACCACCGGCTTCACCGAGCAGGACAGCAAGGTCGCAGGCTATGCGCACCAGCAGGGAAAGGGCTGCATCGTCTGCGTCAACAAATGGGACCTCGTCGAGAAGGACGGCAAGACTATGCAGGAATTTACCAAGAAGCTCGAAAATGATTTCAGCTTCATGAGCTATGTCCCGTTCCTCTTTATCTCTGCGAAAACCGGTCAGCGCGTCAGCAAGCTCTTTCCGCTCATCAATCAGGTCGCTGCGAACAATGCCGTGCGCATCACCACCGGTAAGCTCAATGATGTGCTTGCCTATGCCACCGCACGCGTTCAGCCGCCGACCGATAAGGGCAGAAGACTCAAGATCTACTACATGACGCAGGCAAGCACACAGCCGCCGACCTTCGTCTTCTTCGTCAACCGCGCCGA
>CAMNAY010000220.1 GCA_946531975.1 uncultured Ruminococcus sp.
CAGACGGCAGTGAGAGCGGATACTCCGGCGGCAGAGGCGGCTTCAGCTTCGGAAACGGCAGAGCATTCTGAGCAGCGTTTCTCCTTCATTGCAAACAGTCAGGCGCTTGATTTTCATTCCCATACAAAGCATCCCCGGTACAAATTGAACTGAGTACCGGGGATGCTTTTCGTATGCTTACAGCGGGATGACCTTGCCGACAGGTCTGCGGTTCAGCGGGGAGGGGATGCGCTCCAGCAGCACAACGGCATGTGCCGCGATGCCGCGCTCCTCACCGGTAAAGCCGAGCTTCTCCTCAGTCGTCGCCTTGACGCTGATCTGATCGAGGTCACAGCCGATCACCGTGCAGAGATTTTTGCGCATCTGCACGATATGCGGCGCGAGCTTCGGCTTCTGCGCCAGAATTGTCGCATCGAGATTTGCGAGCTTCCAGCCCTTTGTCTGGATCAGCGCATTGACATGCCGCAGAAGCTGCATGCTGTCTGCCCCCGAAAAGCGTTCGTCAGTATCCGGGAAATGCTGTCCGATGTCGCCGAGCGCCAGTGCGCCGAGCATCGCATCCATGACCGCATGCGTCAGCACATCCGCATCGGAATGCCCGAGCAGCCCCATTGTGTGCGGAATATCGACACCGCCGATGATGAGCTTTCTGCCTTCTGTCAGCCTGTGGACGTCATAGCCGTGCCCGATCCTGAGATCTGCCATATCAGTTTCCTCCGTTCATCGCCCGCAGCAGTGCTTCGGCAACTGCAAAATCCTCGGGCGTTGTCAGCTTGATGTTGGAATAATCGCCGCGTGTCATCGTGACGCTTCTGCCGAGCGCTTCAACCAGCTGGCAGTCGTCGGTGTAATCCTTGCCGTCACGGTCGGCTTTTTGCAGCGCATCGGCATAGATCTGCCGCGAGAAGACCTGCGGCGTCTGCGTCAGCCAGAGCGTCTCGCGGGGCGGCGTGCCGGTGATGATGCCCTCCGGTGAAACAGTCTTGATGGTATCCTTCACGGGAGCGCCGAGCGTGGCAGCGCCGGTTTCACGGGCTGCTGCGATGACCCGCTCAATATCTGCGGGACGGATGAGCGGGCGTGCGCCGTCGTGAATCGCGACATATTCCGCATCGCCTGTAATCGCAAGAAACCCGTTTCTGACGCTCTGCTGTCTGGTCGCGCCGCCGGGGATAACCGTGACCGGGCGCGTGAGCTCCGCCCCGATTTCCGCGATGGCTTCCCGGAATTCTGCCTGATCCTGTTCTCTGCATATAACAAGGAGCTCCGCAATGCTTTCGCATCGGCAAAAGCTGCGGAGCACCTGATGAAGTACAGTCGTATCGCAGAGCGGATGCAGGATCTTATGTATGCCGCCCATTCTGGTCGCATTTCCGGCGCAGACCAGAATCGCGGCTGTATCCGCCTTCTTCATGTGCGATCAGTCGATGCCGGGAGCCTTCGTGCCGCAGACGCCGCAGAAGAGATCATTCGGCTGGAGTGCATTGCCGCACTTCGGGCAGACATTCTGCACCGGAGCGGTCGGCTGCGCCGGAGCTTCCGGCTGCGGGGGCTGTGCGGGTGCAGTCGGCTGACCGCAGACTGCGCAGAAAGCAGCGTCGTCTGCGAGGGCTGCGCCGCATGCAGCGCATTTTCTTGCCGCAGGCTGAACGACCTCCGCCTCAGAGACAGGCACCGGCTCGCCGCAGTAGGGGCAGAATCTTGCGTCCGTTGCAAAGCCCTTGCCGCAGTTCTTGCAGGTGAGGCTGCCGGTCAGGAGCTCAAGCTCCTTCTGCAAATCGGAGATCTCTGTCTGGAGCGCAGTGATCTCTGCGAAAATATCCGTGTATTCTGCGGGCGGATTCTGTGCGTTCTCGCCGTAGAAGCGCTCACCGATCTCACGGAAGCGAGCGCGGAGCTCGTTCTCGGCAGAAGCGATGTCCTTGCGGACACGGTTTTTATCTGCGAGCACCTTTGCACCGTCGGATGCCTGTTTGACTGTCTTGGAAACAGAAGCCGTGATCTTATCAAAAAATTCGATAGCCATTAGATGAAATCCTCCTTGTTCTCTGCATCGTTTGCTCCGATCAGGGAGCTACACGGCTATTATAGCACAACTGGGTGCGATTTGTCAACATTTTCATGTGAACGGCTGCGAAAAAAACGCTGAATTCGGAAAAAAACGATACAAATACGCATTTTTCAGACCTATAATACAGCTGGTATAATTAAAATCAAGAAAATTTGCAAAAATTCGCATTATCCATTGACATTTTAATGAAAATGTGCTATGATGATGTAGGAAACAAAGGGCGGAATCTGAATATCAATTACTGAGAGGAATATTTTATGGCGAATACATTTACCGTATTGAAAACCGACGCAGAAATCTGCACGCGCATCCAGGAGCTTGCAGCCGAGATCTCTGCGAAGTATCAGTATGTCACCGAGGAGAACCCGCTGCTTGTGCTCTGCACACTCCGTGGGGCTGTGTTCTTTGCCGCGGATCTCATCCGTGCGCTGACCGTTCCTGCGGAGATCGACTTCATCAAGGTGCATTCCTATGTCGGCACGCGCCCTATGGGCTCTCCGATCTTCGATCTCGGCGAGCAGATTGCGGTCAAAGGCCGGCATGTGCTGGTTGTTGAGGATATTGTTGACACCGGGCAGACGATGGCGACCGTCATGCAGAATTTTGCGGACAAGGGCGCGGAGAGCATTCAGATCTGCACGATGCTTGACAAGCCCTCGCGCCGTCTGGAGACCTGCAAGAACGTCGTTCCGGCGTTTATCGGCTTCACGATCCCCGATCTGTTCGTGGTCGGCTGGGGTCTCGATTATAATGACAAATACCGCCTGCTGCCGGATATTATGGAGTATCACCCGGATTCCGAAGAAAGCTGAATACAGAAACAGAAACCGGCCTGCACCCTGAGGCAGACCGCTCAGTGAAAGGGGTGCCGTTATGAAATACCTGACAAAAACCAAGTCAGCTTGGTTCCGATCATTCTATGTGTCCCTGCTCAGCATACTGGGCTTTGCCGTGCTGGTCATCGCATGCAGCATGATGGTGAAATATGCGTTTTCTGAGGAGAGCGACGGCGCAAGACGCACCCTTGCCGGCGATGCGGATGTTGACAAGGAGGTCATGCTTGCGGATGCTGTTCTCATGTCGCGCGCCAGTGCGGGACGGGCAGAGCTGACAGTCGTCGGGAAGCTGAATGCTGACATAGACCTGAACGGCGCGGTTGATTCGCATGATCTTAGCCGTCTGCTGATGTATCT
>CAMNAY010000221.1 GCA_946531975.1 uncultured Ruminococcus sp.
TCGGTCTGGCATCGGTTTCCGCTGCACGCGGCTACCGCCTGATTATCACCATGCCGGAGACCATGAGCATTGAGCGCCGCAATCTGATGAAGGCATACGGCGCAGAGCTGGTTCTGACCGAGGGCGCAAAGGGCATGAAGGGCGCAATCGCGAAGGCACAGGAGCTGGCTGCGGAGATTCCGGACAGCTTCATTCCGTCGCAGTTCACGAATCCGGCAAACCCTGCAATTCATAAGGCAACGACCGGCGTGGAAATCTGGAACGATACCGAAGGCAAGGTTGATATCTTTGTCGCGGGCGTCGGCACCGGCGGCACGATCAGCGGCGTCGGCGCATATCTGAAGTCGCAGAATCCGGATGTCAAGGTCATTGCGGTTGAGCCGAAAAGCTCTCCGGTTCTGTCCGAGGGCACTGCCGGTCCGCATAAGATCCAGGGCATCGGTGCAGGCTTCGTGCCGGAGACCCTGAACACCGAGATCTACGATGAGATCATCACGGTCGCAAATGAAGATGCATTTGCAACCGGCAAGGAGATCGTCCGGAATGAGGGCGTGCTGGTCGGCATTTCGTCCGGCGCAGCAGTCTGGGCTGCGATTGAGCTGGCAAAGCGTCCGGAGAACAAGGGCAAGACGATTGTTGCGCTGCTGCCGGATACCGGTGAGCGCTATCTCTCCACGCCGATGTTTGACTAATTGCAAAAAGAATCCCGAAAGCAGGATCCGTGAACTGCTTTCGGGATTTGTTTTTTATGCTTCTTCCGCAAGTGTGAAATCAATATTGCCGCTGTTGATATCAGCGCGCGCACAGCGGACGCGCAGCGGCATTCCCAGCGTAAAGAGCAGTCCGCTGCCCTTTGCGCGGAGGGAATAGAATCCGTCACATTCATATTCGTCCATCGGCAGAGAATCCAGCAGGATCAGCCCCTCAACGGAGTTTTCGAGCATGACATAAATGCCGTTTTCGGTCACACCGGAGACTGTGCCGTCAAAGACTTCGCCGATGTGCTGCTTTGCCCATTCTGCGCGGTAGCGGTCCTCACAGTCCCGCTCAAGCGAGAGTGCCCGCTGTTCCGTGACGGTGCCTGCTGCTGCTGCTGCCTGTGCGAACTGCATCAGATTTGCCGGCTTTTCGCCGCGCTGCCGTGCCGAGAGAATCCGGTGAATCGCCAGATCGGGGTAGCGCCGGATCGGTGAGGTGAAGTGCGCGTAATCGCTGAGTGCCAGACCGAAATGTCCGATCGGATCGGTTTCGTAGTCTGCCTTTGCCATGCTCCGCAGGACCATCTGATGCACGGCGCCCTTCAGCGGGCTGCCCTCTGCATTCTTCAGTACCTGCGCATAATCGCGGGGCTTTGGGCTTTCCAGATCGGGGTGCGGCAGGCTCAGACGGCTGAGCATTTCGTCAAGGCGCTGCGCCTTCTCCTCCGGCGGCTTGGCGTGAACACGGTAGACGAAGGGGAGATGCTGCTCCTTTGCAAGCTTTGCAGCCGCTTCGTTTGCCAGCAGCATGCATTCCTCGATCAATTCTTCGCCTCTGCCGCGTGTCCGGACGGCGACATCTCTGCACACGCCGCTCTCATCGAGCAGAAAGAGGCTCTCCTCTGTTTCGATGCTCGGCGCACCGCGCTTTTTCCGCGCGGCAAGGCGCTTTTCCCGAAGCTGATCGAGCAGCAGCAGTGCGTCCTTTACCGGCGCGTATTTCTCCTCGATTTCCGGCGATGCCGTGCCTTCCAGCAGGGCATTGACCTCACGGTACACGCCCTTGACGGCGGAGCGGATGACTGTTTTCTCGAAGCGGTAGCTGACCAGCTCGCCGTCACGGTCCAGCTCCAGCAGCGCAGAGAATGCCAGCCGGTCAACATCCGGATGCAAAGAGCAAATGCCGTTGCTGAGCGCCTTGGGAAGCATCGGAATGACCTGATCGGCGTAGTAAATACTCGTGCCGCGTGCGATTGCTTCATCATCAAGCGGTGTGTTCGGCAGGACATAATGCGAGACATCCGCGATATGCACGCCGAGACGGTATCCCTCTGCTGTTTCCGCGATTGAAATTGCGTCGTCAAGGTCCTTGGCATCGAAGCCGTCGATTGTGAAGATGATGTCTTCCGGCTCGCGCAGGTCAAGGCGTCCGTTCAGGTCGGCATCGGAAATGCCGCGCTGCTCCAGCTGTTCTGCTTCTGCGAGCGCAGCCTGCGAAAATGCCGCGGGAACACCGCTGACCGCGACCAGTGCGTCACAGCAGGCTTTTGCGGTGTCCGCGCCGCCGAAGGACAGCAGAATGCGGACTTTGTGGCGGGAGTGACGGTCGCCGCGCTCTGCGACCTCGGCAATGACCTTTTCTCCGGTATGGGCGGTCCAGTCTGCTGGATTCACGATCTCCAGCGGGCGTCCGGACAGGCGGTCGGAGATAAAATACAGCCTGCCGTCCTCCTCGGCGAGCATACCGGAAAACTGCGGGTTCGCCTCCTGAATCACGCTGATGACCGAAGCTTCGGGCAGTCCGTCGTCGCGTGCGCCTTCGGGCTGAAGCAGGACGGTGTCGCCGTTCAGTGCGCCCTTGAGGTTGCGCCCGGTGATGAAGAACTCGCCGCTGCCGTTCTCCGGCATCGCAAAGCCGAAGGTCTTGCTGATGCGTGTGATTTTGCCGCGGAGCAGACCGGCGGCTTCTGCCCAGACGAATCCGGTGCGGCGTTCTGCTATCAGACCGTCCTTTTGCAGCGCTGCCAGTGCGCGCAGATATGCGGCTTTTCCGCGTCCTCTGCATTTGGCGGCGAGGTCTGCACGGGAGACCGGTCTGCCGTCTGCCTTGCGCAGAAAGGTCGAGATCCGGTTCTGATAATGCGCGAGCTGCTCAGGATCGACCTTCACAGCGGCTGCATTTTTCGTCTGCTGCTGTTCGAGCTTTGCTTCGCGCTGATTCTTTTTTGTTGCGCGCCGTGTTTTGTGCGCATATGCACGTTTTGCCATAAGAACCCCCTTGTCTGTTTTTTGAAACCGTATAATGAAAACGCCCTGCTCTCCGGGACCGGAAAACAGGGCGAATCTGGTTTGCTGAAGATCAGCCGGCGCTGCTGCCGTTGAACCAAACCGGAACGATCAGCACAACAAGTGTCACAACAAAGAACAGGACGCAGAGAATGGTTGTCCATCTCTTGAGGCGTGCCTCCTTGGTGTTGCCTTCATTCTTGCTGAAATGTGAATCGTAGCTGCCGCCGGTAATCGCAGAGGTCATGTTCTGATCCTGCTTGGAATCCTGCATCAGAC